>NZ_CBFHAZ010000047.1:0-44605 GCF_965653655.1 Pseudomonas onubensis
AGCCACACATGTGCTGACTGACACTACGCCTTCGCGAGCAAGCCCGCTCCCACATTGGGTACTGCGGTGGTTATTGGTTTTTGACTAACACCGGCTCTGCGCGGTACTGGTCGGGGAACAGTTTTTTGAGCTGCGCTACCTTGGGCAAATCATTGATCACGATGTAAGGGTAAGACGGGTTCTCGGTCAGAAAGTCCTGGTGGTAGGACTCCGCCGGGTAAAACGCCTTGCCCATCTCCACCTTGGTGACAATCGGCTTGTCGAAGGCTTTGGCTGCGTCCAACTGGGCGATGTACGCCTGGGCGACCTTTTGCTGTTCGGCATTTTGCGCAAAGATTTCCGAACGGTACTGGGTGCCGCTGTCCGGGCCCTGGCGGTTCAGTTCTGTGGGGTTGTGGGCCACCGAGAAGTAGATCTGCAACAGCTTGCCGTAGCTGACCTTGCTCGGGTCGTAAGTCACCGACACCGATTCGGCGTGGCCGGTATCGCCGTCGCTGACCGACTCGTACTGGGCCGTGTTGGCCGCGCCGCCGTCATAGCCGGATACCGCGTTTTTGACCCCTTGCACATGTTGGAACACGCCCTGGACACCCCAGAAGCAACCACCGGCGAACACCGCGGTTTGCAGGTTGCCGGAGTCGGCCGGCAGGTCCATGGCCGGCGGCGCGATCATCACCGCGTCTTCGGCGCCACTGAAGGAGAAGGCCGAGCTTTGGCCGACGAAAGCGGCGAAGGCAAGCGCGGGTAAAAACTTGAGAAGCTTCATCACAGTCACTCCAGTGCAACTGAATAAACAAGGCCAAAATGTGGGAGCGGGCTTGCTCGCGAATGCGATCCAACAGTCACAAAAGCTTTGGCAGATCGAACGCTTTCGCGAGCAAGCCCGCTCCCACACTGATTGGGTTATCACTTCATGTCAGGCTTAGCCGAAGGTGAAGGCATAGGCCGACACATGCGAATCAAGAAATTCGATGCTGAAGGTACGGTCCTTAACGCCGGCGGGCTGACGCACCAGCTGGTACAGGCGTTGCTCGGTCACCGTACCGCTGCCATCCGGCGCCACATCGGTGCCATGGGCATCGCCTGGCGCCTGGCCATCAATCGTCACCTTAAAGCGCACCGGCTTGCCATCGGCGCCAGGCCCCAGCACCAGGTGCAGGTCACGGGCATGGAAGCGGTAAACCACACGCCCACCGGCCTGGTCGAGGGTGGCTTGCTGGCCGCCGACATTCCATTGGCCTTCCAGGGTCCAGTTGTTCAGGGCCAGGTGGCCGGCCGCCGGGTAATTCACCACTGTGTCGGTGCCCAGCGAGCCGGTGGTGACGAAGTTTTCCGCACGCTGGAAGCCCAGGTAGGTTTCCGGCGATTGCACTTCGTTCATGTCCGGCGCTTGCTGCACACCCTTGGCATCGGCCTCGATCAAGCCACCGGCGACGTTGGTCGCGCCGGCCTCACGCAGCAGTTGCTGAATCACGCGCTCCGACTCGGCATAGTCGCCTTCACCGAAGTGGTGATAACGAATCTGGCCCTTGGCATCGGCAAAGTAATGCGCCGGCCAGTATTGGTTGTTGAAGGCGCGCCAGATCTTGTAGTTGTTGTCGATCGCCACCGGGTAGGTGATGCCCAGGTCTTTCATGGCCTTGGTGACGTTGTTCACGTCGCGTTCAAAGGCAAACTCCGGGGCGTGTACGCCGATCACTACCAAGCCCTGGTCTTTGTATTTCTCGGCCCAGGCTTTGACGTATGGCAAGGTGCGCAGGCAGTTGATGCAGGAGTAGGTCCAGAAATCCACCAGCACCACTTTGCCCTTGAGTGCTTCGGCGCTCAGCGGCGGGCTGTTGAGCCATTGCACCGCGCCCTCCAGCGGCGGCAGTGAGCCTTCGATTGGCAGCGTGTCGCTGTGGTTGGCCGCCGCCATCATGGCGCCACCGGCCATCATCGCCACGCTCTTCTGCGCAGGCTTGGCGCTCAGTGTGTCGACCAGGCTTTGTTCGAGGCCACCAGTAGAAGCGGTCGACAGACGTGACAGCACGCCAGTGTCCAGGCCCAGGGCGATGGCAGCCACACCGGCCAACATCAGTGCCCCCAGGCCTCGGCGCAGCCATTCACCGGCGCCCAGGGATTTTTTCATCAAGCCAAAGACTTTACCGCCGACCAGCAACGCCAAGGCCAGGGAGGTGGCAGCCCCGGCCGCGTAAGCCAGCAAGAGCAAGGTAGTACCGATGCTGGCCCCTTGCAGCGCCGCGCCGGTCAACACCAGCCCGAGGATTGGCCCGGCGCAAGGCGCCCAGAGCAAACCGGTGGCCACGCCGATCAGGAACGACGCGCCCGGACGCGGTTTGGCATCGGCCCCGGCGGCTTCCGACAAGCGGCTGCCGGCGGCCACCAAGGGCCGCGTCAGTCGCTCCGACAGCTGTGGCAGCAACAGCGTGAGCCCGAACAGGGCAACGCACAGCAACGCGAGCCAACGCCCGTATTGATTGACTTGCACCACCCAACCGCCGCCCACCGCAGCCAGTGAGGCCACCAGGGCGAATGTCACCGCCATCCCCGCTAACAGCGGCAAGCCACTGCGCATAAACGGCTGCCCGGTGCGAGCGAAGACAAAAGGCAGAACAGGCAGGATGCACGGGCTGACAATTGTCAGCACGCCGCCCAGATACGCGAGAACCAGCAGCCACATGGGATCGACCCTTATATGAATTAAAAATGGACATCGGCTTAAGCCGCCGTGAACGTCATGGCGGCGCCATTCATGCAATAGCGCAGGCCGGTAGGTGCCGGGCCGTCGTCAAATACGTGGCCTTGGTGGCCACCGCAACGGCGGCAGTGGATTTCCTTGCGCACCACGCCATAGGAGGTGTCGACGTGGCTGGCGACCGCGTTGTCCAGCGGCTGCCAGAAACTTGGCCAGCCGGTACGGCTGTCAAACTTGGTGGTCGAGGAGAACAGCGGTAATGCGCAACCGGCACAGGCAAAGGTGCCGGCGCGGTGTTCGTCATTGAGTGCGCTGCTGTAGGGGCGCTCAGTGCCCTCCTCGCGCAGCACGTCAAATTGCTCGGCTGTCAGCAAACTGCGCCACTGGGCTTCGGTGTGGTTGACCTCAAAGGTTTCGGCCGCTTCGACTTCGGTGACCATGTTCAGCTGTTTCAGCAGGCCCCCGGCCAGGACGGCGACGCCCAGGCCACCACCGGCCAGCAGCATTTGTCGACGTGAGTACATACGATTCTCCTCAACCCATAAATAATCTGGCGGGTGTACACCTGTGGCGAGCGAGCTTGCTCGCGCTGGGCTGCGTAGCGGCCCTAAAAAAAAGCGGGAGCGCTGCGCACTCCAGCGCGAGCAAGCTCGCTCGCCACGACAGCGCACTTGCAATGTCGCCATCCTGAGCCTTGGACGGTCGCGAAATCCTCACGCAGAGTTAAACAATTCGTGATAACTACACTGTTGCAAAAGCCGCACAATGCGCGAACTACAAGCGAAGGTTTTGTTTTATGGATCAGCCCAAACGTGTCCTGGTGGTCGAGGACGATGCCCATATTGCCGACTTGATCTGCCTGCACCTGCGCGACGAGCAGTTCGAGGTGGTGCACAGCGCCGACGGCACCGAAGGCCTGGGCCTGCTCGAACAAGGGGGCTGGGATGCACTGATCCTCGACCTGATGCTGCCCGGTGTCGACGGCCTGGAAATCTGCCGCCGTGCCCGCGCCATGGCGCGCTACACACCGATCATCATCACCAGCGCGCGCTCCAGCGAATTGCACCGCATCCTCGGCCTGGAGCTGGGCGCCGATGACTATCTGGCCAAGCCGTTCTCGATGCCGGAGCTGGTGGCGCGGGTCAAGGCCCTGTTGCGCCGGGTCGACGCGATGGCGCGCAACCTGAAGATGGACGCCGGCAGCCTTGAGTTGGGCGCGTTGTTCATCAACCCGCTGACCCGTGATGCAAGCTTGCAAGGCCAGCGCCTGGATCTGACGCCGCGCGAATTCGACCTGCTGTACTTCTTTGCCCGTCAGCCCGGCAAAGTCTTCTCGCGCATGGACCTGCTCAACGCCGTGTGGGGCTACAGCCACGAAGGCTACGAGCACACCGTGAACACCCATATCAACCGGCTGCGCGCCAAGGTCGAGGTCGACCCGGCCAACCCGGCGCGCATCCTTACGGTGTGGGGCCATGGCTACAAATTCGCCGAGAGCGCCGCATGAAGTTGACCCTGACGCAACGCCTGTCGGTGGTGTTTGCCGTGTTGCTGGTGATCTGCAGCGGCACTTCGGCCTGGCTGCAGGTGCGCTCCAACCACATGCATGAACTGGAAGTGGTGCAAGGCCTGTCCCGCGACCTGGCGGCGCACATTGCCCGCGATACCCAACTGATGGACGCCGACGGCCTCAAGCCGGATGCCGTGCGCAACCTGTTCAGCCAATTGATGCTGGTTAACCCAAGTGTCGAGGTGTACCTGCTCGATATTGACGGCCGTGTGGTCGGTAACGCCGCCCCCAGCGGGCATTTGCTGCGTGACCACGTGGACCTCGCGCCGGTTCGGCGCTTTCTCAGCGGCGCCATGCTGCCGATTCTGGGGGATGACCCGCGCAGCGTCGACGGGCGCAAAGTGTTTAGCGCTGCGCCGCTCAAGGCCAACGGCCAGCAAACCGGGTTTCTGTACGTAGTGCTGCTGGGCGAAGCCCATGATGTATACGACGCCAAGGACGCCACCGGCATGGCCTTGAAGATCGCCCTGTGGTCCATCGGCCTGGTCGCCCTGCTCTGCCTGATGGCGGGCCTGATCGCCTTTGCCTGGATCACCCGCCCCCTGCGCCAACTGACCGACAAGGTCGGCCAGTTCGACATTAACGGCGCGCCGAAAGCCGCCGAAACGAAGGTGCCCGAACTCAACAGCGGCGACGAAATCGCCGTGCTCGATCACGCCTTCGTGCAAATGCAAAACCGCCTGGGCGAGCAATGGCGCGCCATCACCCATCAAGACCAGGAACGCCGGGAGATGGTCGCCAATATTTCCCACGACCTGCGCACGCCGCTGGCGTCCTTGCATGGCTACCTGGAAACGCTGTCGCTCAAGGATGCGAGCCTGAGCCCCGAAGAGCGCCGGCGCTACCTGGGCATCGCGCTGGACCAGAGCCGCAAAGTTGGCGGGCTGGCCCAGTCACTGCTGGAGTTGGTGCGCCTGGAGCATGGTTTTGTGCAGCCGGTGATTGAGGGCTTCTCGCTGCCGGATCTGGTGCAAGACATTTTCCAGAAATTCGAATTGACCGCCGAAGCCCGTGCCATCACCCTCACCGCCACCCTGCCGCCCAAGGTGCCGACGGTGCTGGCCGACCTGGGCCTGATCGAGCGGGTGCTCACCAACCTGCTGGACAACGCGCTGCGTCATACGCCGGTGAATGGCGAAGTCGAGGTGATCCTGGCGCCGGAGGCCGGTGCCGTGGCGGTGACGGTCAGCGACAGCGGCCCCGGAATCGATGCCGAATTGCGCGAGGGTTTGTTCCTGCGCGCCTTCACCATCGGCGGCGCGCGCCGCGATGGCGGCCTGGGCTTGCGCATCGTGCACCGCATCCTGCAACTGCACGGGCGCAGTATCGAACTGGTGGAGCGCCCAGGGCATGGCGCGACGTTCAGGTTCTCCCTGCAAACCCGAGCCTCAACACGTTGACTTGCGGCTAAGCTGGCATGGCGGCCTGTGCCGCCATGCCTTTTTGCAGTGCCTGCGCCCTTTGCCAACCAGCCCCCGCACGTTTGCTCAGGGTTTACAGCAGGCCTCCGCCGTCGATATCAATTACCGCGCCGGTGACAAAGCCATTTTCCATGGCCAGCACGTACCCCGCCGCAACCTCCTCTGCCTGCCCGACTCGCCCAACGGGCAATGCCGCACCCGCCTTGGCGAACATCGCCAGGCGTTGCTCCTCTGCAAGCCCCGCGTACGCTGGCGTATCAATCACGCCCGGGCTGATCACGTTGACCCGCCGTGGCGCCAACTCTTTTGCAAGCTGCTTGCCCAGCGCTTCAGTCGCCGCATTGATACCGGTCTTGATGAACTGACCGGGCATCAACTTACGACCCAGTTGGCCCGAGGTCAGGCTGATGCTGCCGTGCTCGGCCAAAAATGGCAGCGCCTGTTGGATCGCACGCAATGCACCCCAGAGTTTCACGTTGAAATTTTCCTGGGCCTCGTCCAGATCCGTCTCGATCAGCGGTTTGGCCCGCACCGACGGACCGGAGGTAAACACCAAGTGGTCAAAGCGCCCGACCGTCTCGAACAAACGTTGCAAGGAGGCGCTGTCGGTGACGTCCACCGGCTCGCTGCGCACGCCATTGCCCGCACCGGAGGTCAAACGGCGCCCGGCCAGCACCACGTGTGCGCCACGGGCGGTGGCAGCCTTGGCCACGGCGGCACCGATGCCGCTGCTGCCGCCGATCACGATGACGGTTTTACCGCTGAGGGAAGATGTCATGGGGTTGCTACCTGGCTGAAAAAATGAGCGTTGATCTTCTCAGCTTGGCAATCGGCGAAAAATCCCGGTAAAACGACAAGATCTTTAAAGGATTTTTACAAATGAGCTCGACCCTGGACCTTGAAGTGTTCGTACGTACCGCCGACACCGGCAGCCTGTCGGCGGCGGCGCGCAGCCTCAACCTTACCCCGGCGGCGGCGAGTATTGCGCTCAAGCGCCTGGAAACCCGGCTGGGCATTCGCCTGCTGGCCCGCTCCACGCGCAGCATGCGCCTGACCGAAGAAGGCCGACGCTACCTGGACAGCGTGCGGGTGGCCCTCGAAGCGCTGGCCGAAGGGGAACAGGCGATCAAGCAACAAGGCCAGAGCCTGAGTGGGTTATTGCAACTGGCGGCACCTTCGGACTTCGGCCGTAACGTACTGCTGGGCTGGCTGGATGAGTTCAAGCTCGAACATCCGACGATCCGCCTGCAGTTGCTGCTCAACGACAGCAACGCGGATCTGTTCCGCGACACCGTCGACATTGCCCTGCGCTTTGGTGTGCCGAGGGACTCCAGCCTGGTGGCGTTGCCCGTGGTGCCCGGCCACCATCGCATCCCCTGCGCCAGCCCTGATTACCTGGCGCGCCATGGCACACCGCGTACGCCGGCTGACCTGGCGCAGCACAGCACGCTGCGCTACATGCGCCGTGGGCAGGCGAATAGCACTTGGTATTTTCGCCAGGGTGCGTTACTGCAAGAGGTCGAGGTGTCGGGCGACTACCTGAGCGACGACGGTGAAATCGTGCGGCGCTGGGCGCTGGCCGGCCACGGCATTGCTTACAAGGCCAATCTGGATATTGCCGGCGATATCAGGGCCGGGCGGTTGGTGCCGCTGCTGCCCGACTGGCAAGGCGAGCCTACGCCGTTCAACCTGATGTGCCCGCACCGCTTGCAAGTGTCGGAACGGGTGAAAGTGCTGCATGGTTTTCTACAGCAGCGCTGCCAGACCTTGCTGAGTGCATGAAGAAACGCGCGCAGGGCTTGTTCCAGAGCCGTTGAGTCTGGTATTGCATGGTTGACGTTTCCCTGCCATGAGGAGCTTTGCATGATTTACCGCACATTGGGCGAGTCCGGGTTGAAGGTCAGCGCGCTGACCCTGGGCACCATGATGTTTGGCGAGCAGACCAACACGGAAGACTCGCTGCGCATCATCGACAAGGCCTGGGACCAGGGCATTAATTTTATCGACACCGCCGACGTCTACACCGGCGGGCGTTCCGAAGAAATCGTCGGCGAAGCGATCACCCGCCATCGGGCGGATTGGGTGGTGGCGTCCAAAGTCGGTTTCGGCCCGGCAGACGGTTTGCCCAACCGCAGTGGCTTGAGCCGCAAACGCATTTTCAATGCGCTGGAAGCCAGCCTGACGCGCCTGGACACCGACTACCTGGACATCTACTACCTGCACCGCGAGGACCACGACACGCCGCTGGAAGTCACCGTGTCGGCGATTGGCGACCTGATCCGCCAAGGCAAGATCCGCTATTGGGGGCTGTCCAACTACCGGGGCTGGCGTATCGCCGAAGTGATTCGCCTGGCCGAACGCCTGGGTGTCGACAAACCGGTTATCAGCCAGCCGCTGTACAACATCGTCAACCGCCAGGCTGAAGTCGAGCAGATCACCGCAGCCGCTGCCTATGGCTTGGGCGTAGTGCCTTACAGCCCATTGGCGCGAGGAGTACTCAGTGGCAAATACGCGCCCGACGTGACGCCCGAAGCTGGCAGCCGTGCGGCGCGCCAGGACAAGCGCATCCTGGAAACCGAGTGGCGGGTGGAATCGCTGCGCATCGCCCAGCAGATTCAGCAGTACACCCAAGGGCGTGGCGTGGGGATTGTCGAGTTTGCGATTGCCTGGGTGCTGAACAACTCGGCGGTGAGTTCGGCGATTGTCGGGCCGCGTACCGAGGCGCAGTGGGATGCATACACCGGCGCGCTGGAAGTGAAAATCACGGCAGAAGATGAGGCGTTTATTGACTCGCTGGTGACGCCGGGGCATTCGTCTACGCCGGGGTTTAATGACGTGAGCCATTTTGTGTCAGGGCGTATTAGTCGGTAGTCATACCCCGCCCACAGTCGCCAGTGTGGGCGGGTTTGTTGGTTACCGAGTTATAGTTTTATATCCGCTTTTACACCTAACCCATGGGCGGCTTCCCTGGCCTCTTCTTGTGTCACAGGTTGTTGTTTTAATATCTTCGCCAGCACGGCGGCGACAGATCTGTAAGTACCATAGCCAGGCACAAACCCCTGAGCGGTAGTCGCAAAGTGGGTCAGTATCGCGTCCATTTCACTTTTTGGCAGACCGAATACCCTGCCGATATCGTTGTTCTTATTCAAGAAAAGTAATACGGCATTGACGGGGTTATCCAGGCCTCGCTCGACTGTATCGGCAGTTGCTTTGTCCACGCCAAACGCTTGCAGAAGCGTTGAGACGCCGGAAAATGGACTTTCCAGGAAGTTGGCGAAGGCATTGACTACAGAATCCAAATCACCATTGCCCCTGAAAGCGAGTGCTCTCAGTTGCGGCAATGTGATGGGGGCCAGTGGCAGTTGACTATGAGCGCCATTTCTAAGGAAATAAAAATTCCCCTTGTCACCGGAACCTAGCAAATTACCGTAAAAGTCATACCGATAGACCACTTTCTCGCCATCCGGTCGCACGCCGCTAAAGGTCGGCCGGCCTGCATCGACCGATTCCAGTTGCTGATTGACAAGGCCATTGACGAACATAATTGTCGTGGGGTTTTCACTGGTTCGATCCAAGTGTTCAAACACATTCCCTACGATCTGCTTGCCTGGCCCCATCAGCATTTTGGGCGCACTGCCTTCAGATGCGGATGCCCGCTCCTGTAAAGCTGTTCTGACCGGGGATGACGCATTTCTGTCTCCAAAATGGGTAAGAAACGCATTAAACGCGTCGGGCTTTTTCGGTAGATTTTTCAAAAAATCGTCAATTGCCTCATAGCTTTTAAACTCATAACTTGATTTAAAGTCCTGCTCCGGCATCCACAGTACGAAATTCACAGCACCCGGAACGATCGGTTCGCGTTTGACAATGAAACTATGCCTGGCCTGATAAGGCCCCACGTTGAAACTGTAAGCACTCACGCGAGGTTGTTGGGATGTGTCTGAAGCGGCAACAGCATCCAATAATGTTTTTCCGTCCGCCGTGAGTACACCGCTTTTGGTATCGCGCGCAACCGACTCGGAAAAGGTCTTATAGACTTCAAGTTTGGTCCAGGAAGGTGTGTCACCTTTCGGAAATGCAAAGCTTTCGCCCCACCTGCCGATAATACCGGGCAAGCCGTTGAAGGTGGCGGGTGAAGAACCGTAATAGGGGGAGATGCGCTGCATGGAGTGGCCTCGTTATCTAATGTTTAAGTCTGCAACCCCCCTGAACCATTCCTTGCCAGAGTCACGGTTATCATCACGCAGTGATGACGCCCGTCAAAGTCGCGTTTACTAACTTCTTTCCATTAGTTAAAGCTTTTGCAGGGCGTTGATAACCCGTGCAAAACGTTCCGTGCAAAACTAAGCGTGGTCATGCTAGCCACGCGAAGTCATACTTATGTGGGGTGAACGTGGGAATATGTTCCATTAAAACGACTTAATCGACGTGACAAAGAATGTCGTGAACCCTATATTCCCCACCTAAGTTGCCCCCTTCTTCTGTAAAAATCAGCGTTCGCGAGGACAGTGTGTCTAAAGGTGTTGTTTTATCGGTCTTGGCCTCGGTGATGTTTGCCGTGATGTATTACTTCACCTCGCTGCTCACGCCCTTGAGCGGCCTGGAGATTTTTGGTTGGCGCATGCTGCTGACCGTGCCGTGTATGACCGTGTTCATGATGGTCAGCGGTGAATGGCGGCGCGTGTGGGAGTTGCTGCGGATGCTGGCGGCCAAGCCGCGATTGATCGGCGGCGTGGTGCTGTCGTCGGCCCTGCTGGGCGTGCAATTGTGGTTGTTTATGTGGGCGCCGCTGAATGGGCGCAGCCTGGATGTGTCAGTGGGCTATTTCCTGCTGCCGCTGACCATGGTGCTGACCGGGCGCCTGGTATACGGGGAACGCTTGTCGCGCTTGCAGCAAATCGCGGTAGTTTTTGCCGCGCTCGGGGTGCTCAATGAGTTGTACCAGGCAGGTGGTTTTTCCTGGGCCACCCTGGTGGTGATCATCGGTTACCCGGTGTACTTCGTGGTGCGTAAATACCTGCACACTGATCACTTGGGTGGCTTGTGGCTGGACATGGCGCTGATGTTGCCGGTGGCCTGGTGGTTTGTGCAGCACGGCGAACAAGGCTTTGCCGTGCTCGATGTGCACCCCAAGCTGTATGCGTTGATTCCGATGCTGGGTTTGATCAGTGCCTCGGCGTTGGTGAGCTATATCATTGCCAGCCGCTTATTGGCCTTCAGCCTGTTCGGGCTGCTGAGCTACGTGGAGCCGGTGTTGCTGCTCTTCGTGGCGTTGTTGCTGGGTGAAGGCATCAAGGGCGGCCAGTGGCTGACGTATATCCCGATCTGGCTGGCCGTGATGGTGCTGGTGTATGAAGGCTTCAAACATCTGGTGCGTCAGCGCAAAGCTTAAGATGTGCAGGCACTAAAAAGCCCGGCTGAGAACCCTCTCAGCCGGGCTTTTTTGTTGCTGACGCTTAGTCGGTGGTCAGTACACCGCGACGCACCTGGTCACGCTCGATCGACTCGAACAGTGCCTTGAAGTTGCCCTCGCCAAACCCATCGTCGCCTTTGCGCTGGATGAACTCGAAGAACACCGGGCCCATCAGGGTTTCCGAGAAGATCTGCAGCAGCAGACGCTTGTCGCCCTCGATCGAGGAACCATCCAGCAAAATACCGCGTGCCTGCAGTTGGTCCACCGGTTCGCCATGGTTGGGCAGGCGGCCTTCGAGCATTTCGTAGTAGGTGTCTGGCGGCGCGGTCATGAAGCGCATGCCGATCTTCTTCAGCGCATCCCAGGTCTTGACCAGGTCTTCGGTGAGGAACGCCACGTGCTGGATGCCTTCGCCGTTGAACTGCATCAGGAACTCTTCGATCTGGCCCGCGCCTTTGGACGATTCCTCGTTCAGCGGGATGCGGATCATGCCGTCCGGGGCGCTCATGGCCTTGGACGTCAGGCCGGTGTATTCGCCCTTGATATCGAAGTAGCGTGCTTCACGGAAGTTGAACAGCTTCTCGTAGAAGTTGGCCCAGTAGACCATGCGGCCGCGATACACGTTGTGGGTCAGGTGGTCGATGACCTTGAGGCCCGCCCCTACCGGGTTGCGGTCCACGCCTTCGAGGTACACGAAGTCGATGTCGTAGATCGAGCTGCCTTCGCCAAAACGGTCGATCAGGTACAGCGGCGCTCCGCCGATGCCCTTGATGGCTGGCAGGTTGAGTTCCATCGGGCCGGTTTCGATATGGATCGGCTGGGCGCCCAGTTCCAACGCGCGGTTGTAGGCTTGCTGCGAGTCTTTGACGCGGAATGCCATGCCGCACACCGAAGGGCCGTGTTCGGCGGCAAAGTACGACGCCAGGCTGTCGGGCTGGTTGTTGAGGATCAGGTTGATCTCGCCCTGGCGATACAGGTGCACGTTTTTGGAGCGGTGGGTCGCCACTTTGGTGAAACCCATGATTTCGAAGATCGGCTCCAGGGTGCCCGGAGTCGGCGATGCGAATTCGATAAATTCAAAGCCCATCAGGCCCATTGGGTTTTCGTATTGGTCGGCCATTTCGGCACCTCATCATTCTTGTAAGTAGCAAGCAGTCAATTACAGGCAAGGATGAGGTTGCACGGTGGCGCACACGAGAGGCCCCGCACGCTGCGGGCGAGGAAGTCACCAAAAATGAGGGGGGAGCCGAGTAGCTTCATGATTACATCAGTCTCTGACGGCCGAGGCTTGCGTGAGCGCAAGTCCATATTCTTGTATGCGTAAATCGATTCTACACAGCGTAACAGTATTTGTCCGCACTCTTATCAAATCCCTATTGCCTTTGGCTGCGCAAGGGGTTTGTTGCATAAATAGATGCCCAACAGGATCACCGCGCCGCCCAACACCATGGGCAATGTCAGTTGCTCGCCGAGCAGCAGCGCGCCACAGATCACCGCCGTCAGCGGGTTCAGCGCAATGAACACGCCTGCGCGGGTTGCACCGATACGCCGGATGCCATCGTAATAACCGATGTACGCCAGCGCGGAGCCGAACACGCCCAAATACACCAGGCTCACCACCTGCGGCCAGTGCAGGCTGGCGAGCCCTTCAACCGTGAAGCGCCCGGTGAGTGCAGTGACCAGCGTCAGCATCAGAGTACCGAGCAACACTGACCACGTGACGGTTTGCAACGGCCCCAGGCTTTGATTCAGCGCCCGGGAAAACAACGAGTAAATCCCCCACCCCAGCACACAGCCAAAAATCGGTACGTCACCCTGCCAGGTACTCGATGCACCTTGCAGCACCTGCGGGTTGCGACTGACGATCACCAGCGCAGCGCCGGCCAGGCACACGGCGATGCCCACGACCTTGGCAGCGCCGAGGCGCTCTTTGAACAACCACCAGGAAGCCAGGGCAATCACGGCCGGGTTCAACGCCACGATCAACGAGGCGCGCGAGGCATTGATGTAATGCAGGCCGTAGAAAAAACACAGGTTGTAGAAAAAAATTCCGAAAAAACCCAGTACCGCCAGACGCAGCAGTTGCCGGGGACGTGGCCGCGCTAGCGGGATGCGTGCGCACAGCATGAACAGCAGCAGCGCCAGGCTGGCAAGGATAAACCGCAGGCTGGCAGCCAGCAGTGGGTCGACTTGATTGGCCAGGTAGCGCCCGGCGACAAAAGTGCCGCCCCAAATCATGCTGACAGCGGCGAGCTTGAGGTACGTGAGGCGATCAGACAGAAGATGCATTGGCAATTGCTCGACAGGCGACAGGATTGGCATATTCTTCGACTAATGTTAGCTAATCGTAAAATGAGCCTTTACTCATGACCTTGACCCAACTGGAAATTTTTTCCCTGGTGGCCGAACTGCAAGGTTTTACCAGTGCGGCACACCGCCTGGGCATCAGCCAGTCGGCGGTGTCCCATGCCGTCAAGGCTCTGGAGCAGGAGTTGGGCGTGGATTTGTTCCGGCGCCACCAGACGCGGGTGGAGCTGAGCGATATCGGCGCGCAATTACTTGGGCGTGCCCGTGCCATGCTCGGCCTGGCCGCGACCTTGCAGCAGGAAGCCGCCGATGCGCGCGGTATGAAGCGCGGCACCCTGCGCATCGGCTCCTTTGGGCCTACCGCGTCGGTGCGCTTGTTGCCGGCAATCCTCAGCCATTTTCGGCAGGCCTACCCGGGTATCGAAGTGCATGTGGACGAAGGGCCTGACCGGCAAGTCATCCAGTGGCTGGACGAGCGGCGCGTCGACGTGGGTTTTGTGGTGCTCGCCGACACGCAAACAGACAGCGAACGCTTCGACACCGTGGCGTTGTTCGAGGATCAGCTGGTCGCGTTGTTGCCGGCCAACCATGCGCTGGTTGCCAGCACGTCAGTGCCGTTGAAAGCACTGTGTGATGATCCGTTCATTCTCACCGAGGCGGGTTCGTCGGAGTTGGTGATGCGCTTGTTCAGTGTTGCCCGATTGCGGCCTAACGTGCGGTATCGCTGCGCGCAATTGCTCAGCACACTGGCGGCTGTCAGCCGTGGCGACGGAGTGAGCATCGTGGCGCAGGCATCGTTGCCGGAACAAGCCGACAGCCGTTATGTCGCGCGTCCGTTGTCGCCGCCGGTCCCGCGCCGGATCGGCCTGGCGGTGCTGGACCGGCGCCAAGCCTCTCCGGCAACCCTGGCGTTCCTCGCTCTTGCGCAGAGGTGGGTCACCGATAAACCCGTGTAACCGTGGTAAGGCCATTCAAGTGAGCGCCACAGCGTAATGCCATCTATCATCGGCACACACCTCTCTTTTTATTCCGTTATTGGCTGCCCCTATGCCCCTCACCGCCAAAGGCCCTCGAAGCCGCACTGCACGCGCTTTTTTCAGCAGCGTTTGCGGTCTGCTCCCCGTTTTACTGGGGGTTGTGATTCTTCACTGGCAAGCCGAACGCACCCTGGAACAAAGCACTGCCCAAACCGCCCTGGAAGCGGTACGCCAATTCGATTTGATGCTCGACAACACCGCCCTCGCCGCCCAAGCCTTGCTGCCACTGGCCGGCCAACCGTGCGACAACGGCGCGCAACTGGCACTGCGCGAACAAGTCACTCGGCGCCCCTTCGTTCGGGCTACCACCTTGTCCTGGCAGAAAAACATTTATTGCAGCTCGTTGTTCGGCGGCAATTACCAGTCGCCCGTCAACCCGGACGATTACGTGGATGGCACGCTGTGGTTGATGAACGGCAACCCGGTAACGCCGGATACCGCACTGTTGGTTTACCGCCTGGTCGATGGCGATAAAGCCGCGTTT
The DNA here is from genome assembly GCF_965653655.1 of Pseudomonas onubensis. Classification (NCBI taxonomy): domain Bacteria; kingdom Pseudomonadati; phylum Pseudomonadota; class Gammaproteobacteria; order Pseudomonadales; family Pseudomonadaceae; genus Pseudomonas; species Pseudomonas onubensis. The sequence goes on from NZ_CBFHAZ010000047.1 coordinate 14,931, forward strand.
GCCTCGGTTGACGGTTATCACCTGACCAACGCCTTGCGTCTGATCAGCCGCTACGCGGATCTGATCCTGCAAGTGGGGCCAAACTGGCTGGACGACGACGGTAAGGTGCACACCACCGCCGTCCCGCAGTTTGCGGTGGCTCATCAGCACCTGGCCTCTGAGCGTTATCGTTACAGTGTCGACGCGGGCATGCCGGCCGGTGAGGTATGGCGGTACATGGAGGCGCGTTACCCGGCGCTGTTCAGCTTGTTGGTATTTTTTGGTGTGTTGGCGGGCGTGTTGGCGCACTGGCTGCAAAAGCGCTCGTCGGCGCCGACCCATGAGTTGCAGCGCGCGTTGGGGGCCAACGAATTTATTCCGTATTTCCAGCCTGTGGTGCGCGGTGACACCCGTGAGTGGGCCGGCTGTGAAGTGTTGATGCGCTGGCAACATCCAAAGGAAGGCCTGGTGCGCCCTGACCTGTTCATCCCGTTGGCCGAACACTCCGGCCTGATTGTGCCGATGACCCGCTCGCTACTGCGCCAGACCGCCGCACAACTGGCCCCGCATGCCGAGCGCTTCAGCCCGGGCTTCCATATCGGCGTGAACATCACCGCCAGTCACTGCCAGGACCTGGACCTGGTGCAGGACTGCCGGGAGTTTCTCGCCGCTTTCGCGCCTGGCCAGGTGACGCTGGTCTTGGAGTTGACCGAACGTGAACTGATTCAGCCCACCGACATCACTGCCCGCCTGTTCGACGCCCTGCATCAACTGGGGGTGATGATCGCGATTGATGACTTCGGCACCGGCCATTCCAGCCTGGGTTACTTGCGCAACTTCAATGTCGACTACTTGAAAATCGATCAAAGCTTTGTCGCCATGATTGGCGCCGATGCACTCTCAAGGCATATTCTGGACAGCATCATAGAACTCAGCGCCAAGCTGGACCTGGGTATAGTGGCCGAGGGCGTGGAAACAGCAGAGCAATGCGAATACCTTGCAGCCCAAGGTGTGGATTTCCTGCAGGGCTACCTGTTCGGCCGGCCGTTACCCTTTGAAGCATTCATTAAGTCGTTGACCAGCCATTGAATAGCCATCTAGTCCGTTGGATGAAATAATCTTATTTAGGTAACGCCGTGATTTACTCGTGCGGCATTAACTACTACAATTTTTCCTGCCTGTGCTGAACTCGCAGAAAGGCCACTTTCTTTGAGTTACCTTAAAGCTCTTGGCCTACACGCTTTATCTGCAGTTGATGTCAGCCAACAACACTATTGGAGTACAGATTTTGTCCAGACTCGCCGAATTTCGCGCAGCAGAAAAAGCCCTTCAAGAACAGCTGGCCCAGCTGGAATCCTTGAAGAATGACGCCGGCCTGAAAAAAGAAATCGAATTCGAAGAAAAGCTGCAAGGGCTGATGAAGCACTACGGCAAAGGCCTGCGCGACATCATCTCGATCCTTGATCCTAACCCTGGCAAAGCCAGCGCAGCGGCTGCCGCACCAAAACAGCGCCGCGCACGCGTGGTCAAGGTTTACCACAACCCGCACACCGGCGAACTGATCGAAACCAAAGGCGGCAACCACCGCGGCCTGAAAGCCTGGAAAGAACAGTATGGCGCTGCCACTGTAGATTCCTGGTTGCGCGGCTGATCGAAAGACGCTGCAAAAAACCCCGCTGATGCGGGGTTTTTTTTGCTTCGAAAACGAACTTAATCAAGTGTTCACTTTGTTCAAAAACGAGCGATATAACCCGCTCAAAGTTTAAGGCTATCACGCACCGAACTGACTTCTTCCTTACTGGCTTCATAGGCCTCAGCCTGACCAGCGAAGGAAAAGACATAGGCTTTATCGGTATCAACTGCGCCGACCAATGTTTGTGACAATATGTGCCGACCGTTCTCGGTAATCACGCAAGTAGTTTCCAGCGCCTCAAGACGGCTCAAGGTGGTGGTGTGCATCTTGGTGCACACGCTTTGATAACCGCTGCCGGCAAAATCCTTCTGGATGGATTTGCGCATTTCCAGCAATACGCCTTGAAGATTAACTTTATGGCCCGCCTCAATCGGTGTGCCGGTCAACTCCATGACCATCAAGGTGTTGCCGTTTTCATCATTCTTGATTGCGCGTTGGCGGGACACCGCCTGCGGTTTTACCGGCGCTTCGTCGTCGGGCACTACTTCCTCGACTTGCCAGCCGCTGGGCCAATGAATTTCCGGGTCGGCCGCCAACACAAAGGGGCTGCCCAGCAACATGCACATAGCGCTCAACAGCGGTTTACGAAATTCAATCATCAAGAAACACACCCAAGGTCCAAGCGTCGAAGTTTGAGCCCGGCACCCTTGGCTCGCAAGGGCTGAGTGAGCTTTTTCATTTGGCTCGGCCGGCAACGCTTGCGTATCATGGCGTTGCGGCACGGATGCCGGCCGCAAGCCAAGGGACCACTCAAGTCACGAGTCGCGTTTGCCCCATTTTTTCTGGAGGGCCCATGAGCCTGCACGATCTGAACACTTTCCCGGGCGTCACTGCCCAACCTGACACCGCCACCTCGAACTTCGTGTTCAACCACACCATGCTGCGGGTCAAGGACATCACCAAATCGCTGGATTTCTACACCCGCGTCCTGGGCTTTTCCCTGGTTGAGAAACGCGATTTTCCGGAAGCTGAATTCAGCCTGTATTTCCTGGCCCTGGTGGACAAGGCCCAGATCCCGGCCGACGCCGCGGCGCGTACGCAGTGGATGAAGTCGATCCCGGGCATCCTCGAATTGACCCACAACCACGGCACCGAAAACGATGCCGACTTCGCTTACCACAACGGCAACACCGACCCGCGTGGCTTTGGCCATATCTGCATTTCAGTGCCGGATATCGTCGCGGCCTGCGAGCGTTTTGAAGCGCTGGGCTGTGATTTCCAGAAGCGCCTGAGCGATGGCCGCATGAAAAGCCTGGCGTTCATCAAAGACCCGGATGCTTACTGGGTTGAGATTATTCAGCCAGCGCCGCTGTAAGCGTTCTGCGTGACGCGCAGCGTCACCGGATGCATTCCCACGTAGAACGCGGGAACGAAAAAACCCCATGATCACTCATGGGGTTTTTTATTTACGCTACCTGAATTTATGCCGGTGCCGACGTGCGGATCAGGTGATCAAAAGCACTCAGCGAAGCCTTCGCGCCCTCGCCTACTGCAATCACGATTTGCTTGTACGGCACGGTCGTCACGTCACCGGCAGCAAACACGCCCGGCAGTGAAGTTTCGCCACGCGCATCGACGATGATCTCGCCGCGCGGGGTCAATTCCACCGTGCCTTTGAGCCAGTCGGTGTTGGGTAGCAAGCCGATCTGGACAAAAATGCCTTCCAGCTCGATGGTCTTGAACTCGCCGCTGTCGCGATCCTTGTACGCCAGGCCGGTGACTTTCTGGCCGTCGCCTTTGACTTCACTGGTGAGCGCGCTGGTGATCACGTCAACGTTCGGCAGGCTGTAGAGCTTGCGCTGCAACACGGCATCGGCGCGCAGTTTGCTGTCGAACTCGAGCAGGGTCACGTGGCTGACGATACCGGCCAGGTCAATGGCCGCTTCAACGCCGGAGTTACCGCCGCCGATCACTGCCACACGCTTGCCTTTGAACAACGGGCCGTCGCAATGCGGGCAGAAGCACACGCCCCTGGCCTTGTATTCCTGCTCGCCCGGCACACCCATTTCGCGCCAGCGGGCACCGGTGGCCAGAATCACGGTCTTGGACTTGAGGGTCGCACCGCTTTCAAAGCGAATTTCGTGCAGCTCACCGGCATTTTTTGCCGGGACCAGGCTGCTGGCACGTTGCAGGTTCATGATGTCCACGTCGTACTGACGCACATGCGCTTCCAGCGCGCTGGCCAGCTTCGGCCCTTCGGTCTCCTGCACGGAGATGAAGTTTTCGATGGACATGGTGTCCAGCACCTGGCCGCCGAAGCGCTCAGCGGCCACGCCGGTGCGAATGCCTTTACGTGCGGCGTAGATCGCAGCAGCAGAACCGGCCGGGCCACCACCAACAACAAGTACATCAAAGGCGTCTTTGGCGCTGATTTTCTCGGCGGCCTTTTCGATACCGCTGGTGTCGAGCTTGGCAAGGATCTCTTCCAGGCCCATGCGGCCCTGGCCGAAGTTCACGCCATTGAGGTACACGCTGGGCACCGCCATGACCTGGCGTTCATCGACTTCAGCCTGGAACAGCGCGCCGTCGATGGCGACGTGGCGGATGTTCGGGTTAAGCACGGCCATCAGGTTCAGCGCCTGGACCACGTCCGGGCAGTTCTGGCACGACAGCGAAAAGTAGGTCTCGAAGCTGAACTCGCCCTTCAAGGCGCGAATCTGTTCAATCACTTCGACACTGGCCTTCGACGGGTGGCCACCGACTTGCAGCAGGGCCAGCACCAGCGAAGTAAATTCATGGCCCATGGGGATGCCGGCAAAACGCAGGCTGATATCGGCACCCGGACGGTTGATGGAGAACGACGGCTTGCGCGCATCACTGCCATCGGTTTTGAGGGTAATCAGCGTAGTAAGGCTGCTTACGTCCTGCAAAAGGGCAAGCATTTCCTGGGATTTCGCACCGTCGTCGAGGGAGGCGACGATCTCGATCGGCTGGGTGACCCGTTCCAGGTATGACTTCAACTGAGCTTTAAGATTGGCGTCCAACATACGGGCGATTTCCTATTAATTCGGTTTATTGCAGACAAAAAAACGCCCGAGCGAAACTCGCCCGGGCGTTTTGAGGGCGGTGCAGCTTACTTAAGGTGCGGCAATCCGCCCTTGATGTTTCACAGACTTAGATCTTGCCGACCAGGTCCAGGGACGGAGCCAGAGTAGCCTCGCCTTCTTTCCACTTGGCTGGGCAGACTTCGCCTGGGTGAGCAGCGACGTACTGAGCGGCCTTGATTTTGCGCAGCAGCTCGGAAGCGTCACGGCCAACACCGCCGTCGTTCAGTTCAACGATTTTGATCTGACCTTCCGGGTTGATTACGAAAGTACCGCGGTCTGCCAGGCCGGCTTCTTCGATCAGCACGTCGAAGTTGCGCGAGATGGTCAGGGTTGGGTCGCCGATCATGGTGTACTGGATTTTGCCAATGGCTGGCGAAGTGTTGTGCCAGGCAGCGTGAGCAAAATGGGTGTCGGTGGAAACGCTGTAGATCTCGACGCCCAGTTTCTGGAATTCGGCGTAGTTGTCAGCCAGGTCTTCCAGTTCGGTTGGGCAAACGAAGGTGAAGTCGGCCGGGTAGAAGAAAACTACCGACCATTTGCCTTTCAGGTCAGCGTCAGTCACATCTACGAAGTTGCCGTTTTTGTAGGCGGTCGCTTTGAACGGTTTTACTTGGCTGTTGATGATAGGCATCGGTGACTCTCCGTCAGTGGTTGAAAAGTTGATGAGATGAATCCTACCCACTCTTTCCCTTGATGGCTCATTGGCAAACCTGATGCTGACGATTGGTTTTCCCTATCAGGTATCTGTATTAATAGAAGAAATCTCAAAGCAGCGGCTGAGTCGCCAGGGTCATGCCCAGAAAGGGGGTCGCTTCAACATAGCGCATGGCAGATTTCATGTCGCTCCAGCCGACGTAACTCATCAGCGACTTCAAATCCCAGCCACTGCGGTGGGCCCACGTGGCAAAGCCACGGCGCAGTGAGTGGCTGGTGTATTGATCGGCCGCGATGCCCGCGCGCTCCAGGGCCTGGCGCAGCAGCGGGATCACGCTGTTGGGGTGAAGCCCCTCCTCGCCCAGGTTGCCCCAGCGGTCCACCCCACGGAACACCGGGCCGCGCACCAGGGCCGAAACGCTCAGCCATTCGCTGTAGGCCTGCACGGGGCACAGCCGCAGCAGTGCCGGGGTCTGGTAGGTCTTGCCGAGGTTGTCGCGGTCACTTTTGCTGCGTGGCAGGTACAGGCTGATGCCGGCGCCAGGCACCGCTTGCACATGTTCGATGCTCAGGCGGCACAACTCGTCGCTGCGAAAGCCACGCCAGAAACCCAGCAGGATCAGCGCCGTGTCGCGCTTGGCGCGCAGCAACCGCGGCTGATCCTGCGCCTCACGCGCTTGCCCGGCTTCAACCTCCAGTGATGCCACCACCTGCTCAAGGTGCTTGAGCTGCAAAGGCTCGGCCTGCTTTTCCTGTGCCGGGTGCACCGCCCGAATGCCCTTGAGCACCTTGCGCACCACGGGCGCCTTGGTCGGGTCCGGGAACCCCTGGCTGGTGTGCCACTGCGCCAGCGCCGAGAGCCGCAGCTTCAGCGTGTTGACCGCCAGCACTCCGGCATGGGCCACCAGGTAGCGCGCCACGCTGTCGCTGGTGGCTGGCAGGAAGCCGCCCCAACTCACTTCAAAATGCTCGATGGCCGCGCGATAGCTGCGCCGCGTGTTGTCGCGGGTGGCGGCGTTGAGGTAACGGTCCAGGTCGCTCATGAAAGGCCTATTCGTACTGCTGACGAGTGTATTAGCGGGTAAAACGCTTATGACACGGGATAATACGCCAATATCCCATCTGTTAAATCATGAATTTAAACGAGTTTTATTCGTGATAGAGTATGTATCTACATACTACGTACCACAGTACTAAATCGACGGAGACCCCATGGCACGCGGCGGCATAAACAGAGCAGTGGTTCAAACGGCACGCCTGGCGATCCTGGCCCGCGGCGAAAACCCCAGCATCGATGCAGTGCGTATCGAGATGGGCAATACCGGCTCGAAAACCACGATTCATCGCTATTTGAAGGAACTCGATGACAGCGAAACCCGGCTGACCATCACTGAAGCGCCCATTGACGACGAGCTAGGTGAGTTGGTCGCGCGTTTAGCCCAGCGCCTTAAAGAGAAGGCGCAGGAGCCTATCGACTTAGCGCTGGCGCAGTTCGAACAGCAAAAAGCCGCCCTGCTCGCTCAGGTTGAAGCGCTGGAACTGAATCAAAGTCAGCTCAAGCAGCAATTGGATATCCAGGCCGCCGCACTGGCCGAAGAAAGCGCCGCCTTGCAGACCGCCAGCACCAGCCTGCAAACCGAACAAACCCGCAATGCAGGGCTCAGCCAGGCATGCAGCGATTACGAGCTGCGCATTAATGACAAGGACGAGCAGATTCGCTCGCTGGAAGACAAGCACCTGCACGCGCGTGACGCGCTTGAGCATTACCGCAATGCGGTCAAGGAGCAGCGCGAGCAGGAACAACGGCGCCATGAAGGCCAGTTGCAGCAGGTGCAGGCCGAACTGCGTCAGGCGCAACAAAGCGCCATGGTGCGCCAGGATGAGATCACCCAACTGCATCGCGACAATGAGCGGCTGCTTATCGAGCACCGCGTGACCAGCAAGGAATTGACCGCCCTGCAGGAGCAATCACGCAAGGAGCAGGCGCAGCAGCAAACACTCAGCGAGCAGCTTGGCCGGATAGAAAGCGAACGCACCCTGCTTCAGGAGCGTTTGCGGGTTGCGGTAGAGGAAGGTCAAGCGCGCCAGGCGGCGCTGAGTGAGCAACAGCAGGTGAGCAAAACCCTGGAACTGGACCTGATCAAGGCCCAGGCCAGTATCGAGGCATTGCGCCTGGCGGCCGTCGTTGCAATGCCGCCAGAGGCAACAACCGAGGCTTGATCAGCCCGCCACAGGCGTGCGCATGGTGACGAACTCTTCCGCCGCCGTAGGGTGCACGCCGATGGTTTCATCGAAATGCTGCTTGGTCGCGCCGGCCTTGAGCGCGATCGCCAGGCCCTGGACGATCTCGCCGGCGTCCGGCCCGACCATGTGGCAACCCAGGACTTTGTCGGTGTCGGCGTCGACCACCAGCTTCATCAAGGTTTTTTCCTGGCAGTCGGTCAACGTCAGTTTCATCGGCCGGAAGCGGCTTTCGAAGATCTGCACCTTATGGCCGTTTTTCTTCGCGTCTTCTTCGCTCAGGCCAACCGTGCCGATATTCGGCAGGCTGAACACCGCGGTCGGAATCATCGCGTAATCCACCGGGCGGTATTGCTCGGGCTTGAACAGGCGACGAGCAACCGCCATGCCTTCGGCCAGCGCGACGGGCGTCAATTGCACACGCCCGATCACATCACCAATGGCCAGGATCGAGGCTTCGGCGGTCTGGTACAGGTCGTCGACTTCGACAAAGCCACGCTCATCCAATTTGACGCCGGTGTTTTCCAGCCCCAGGTTGTCCAGCATTGGGCGGCGGCCGGTGGCGTAGAACACGCAATCGGCTTCCAGCACGCGGCCGTCTTTGAGGGTGGCCTTGAGGCTGCCGTCAGCCTGCTTGTCGATGCGCTCGATATCGGCATTGAACTGCAGATCAAGGCCACGCTTGGTCAACTCTTCCTTCAGATGCGTGCGCACTGCGCCGTCAAAGCCGCGCAGGAACAGGTCGCCGCGATACAGCAGCGTAGTATGCGCGCCCAAGCCATGGAAGATGCCCGCAAACTCGACGGCGATATAACCACCGCCGACCACCAACACACGCTTGGGCAGCTCTTTGAGGAAGAACGCCTCGTTGGAGCCTATGGCGTGCTCACGCCCCGGGATTTCCGGGATCTGCGGCCAGCCGCCAGTCGCAATCAGGATGTGCTTGGCAGTGAAGCGCTCGCCATTGATCTCCACCTGATGAGGGTCCACCAGACGCGCATGCCCTTCGTGCAGGGTTACGCCGCTGTTGACCAGCAAGTTGCGGTAGATGCCATTGAGGCGGTTGATTTCGCGGTCTTTGTTGGCAATCAGTGTCGCCCAATCAAAATTCGCCTCGCCCAACGACCAGCCAAATCCACTGGCCTGCTCAAAGTCTTCGGCGAAATGCGCACCGTACACCAAGAGTTTTTTCGGCACGCAGCCGACGTTCACACACGTGCCACCCAGGTAACGGCTTTCGGCCACCGCCACCCTGGCACCAAACCCCGCCGCAAAGCGCGCTGCGCGAACACCGCCGGAACCGGCACCAATTACATACAGATCAAAATCGTAGGCCATTTCACTCTCCTCGGCAGGACATCAGCATACCGACTTACATGGGGCCGAAAAACGAAAAAGCCACCCGAAGGTGGCTTTTTGGGCGAGCCACTGTGAATCAGTAAGCCTTACCGGTCTTGTAGAAGTGCTCGTAGCAGAAGTTGGTGGCCTCAATATAGCCTTCAGCACCACCGCAGTCGAAACGACGGCCTTTGAATTTGTAGGCAATCACGCAGCCATCTTTGGCTTGCTTCAACAGGGCGTCAGTGATCTGAATCTCACCGCCTTTGCCTGGCTCGGTTTCTTCGATCAGCTTGAAGATGTCCGGCGTCAGGATATAACGACCGATAATCGCCAGGTTCGAAGGCGCGTCTTCCGGCGCTGGTTTTTCAACCATGTCACGCACGCGAATCAGGCCATCACCAATGTCGTCGCCGGCGATCACGCCGTACTTGTTGGTTTCCTGAGGGTCAACCTCTTGAACCGCGACGATGGTGCAACGGTATTTCTGGTACAGCTTGACCATCTGGGTCAGTACGCCGTCGCCTTCCAGGTTGACGCACAGGTCGTCAGCCAGGACCACGGCGAACGGTTCGTCACCGATCAACGGGCGGCCGGTGAGGATGGCGTGGCCAAGGCCTTTCATCTGGGTTTGACGGGTGTAGGAGAACGAGCACTCGTCGAGCAGTTTACGGATGCCGACCAAGTACTTTTCCTTGTCGGTGCCCTTGATCTGGTTTTCCAGCTCGTAGCTGATGTCGAAGTGGTCTTCCAGCGCGCGCTTACCACGGCCGGTAACGATGGAGATTTCGTTCAGACCGGCATCCAGTGCCTCTTCGACGCCGTACTGAATCAGTGGCTTGTTCACCACCGGCAGCATCTCTTTGGGCATGGCTTTGGTCGCTGGCAAGAAGCGAGTGCCGTAACCGGCTGCTGGGAACAAGCATTTCTTGATCATATAAGTCCTTACAAAGGGCTGTGCGTACGGAATTCGGCGCAGTCTAATCAGGCCGCAGTCACCTTACAATGGGTCCTGCTGGCGTTGCGATGTCAACATAGAGAAAAAATCCGCGCGTAAGTTCCGCTGATCCTACGAAGAGCATTCACTCACGGCGCGACAAAACCAGCCTTTGCTCCTTTATTTAAACGGGCCTGAATGGTTTTAGCATGCTTTTCGATGCAGGGCACTGACCTGCAACAACTTGCGCGCCGCGGGGCCAATTGGCGCTATCATTACGCGCTTGAACCACACCACGAGATTGATAGATGTCAGAACCAAAAGGCGTAAACGGCTACCTGATCACCCAGCGAGCGGACGGCTGGCACCTGATCAACTTCCACGGCGACAGCGTCGCTGGGGTATTCGCGAGCGAAAGCATGGCCATTACGGTGGCTGAAGTGTTTGTGGACGAAGCTGGCCACGCATCGAGCAAGCGCCCCAAGGACAAAAAGTAAGCGCTATTGCGTTGCGCACAAAGCCCCGGTCGACGGGGCTTTTTTGTGTTTATCTGTACCTTGATGGCCGTTCGCTATAATCTTGCTGCAAACGCCCCACGACAGTGTCTGCGCCCCTCCTACACCCTCGACGACGACCCAACTCATGAACAAGATTCTGGCACTGACTGCGGCTCTGGCGCTGATGACCGGCTGCACCACCACGTCCGACACCTACCTTAAAAACGGCGAGCAAGGCTTGACCATCGATTGCTCGGGCGAGGCCAATTCGTGGGCCAGTTGCTACGAAAAAGCCGACGCTTCATGTGCAGGCACCGGTTACCGCATCGTCGGCACCGAAGGCACGCCAGCACTCAAGGAAAGCGACAAGACCCTGGGCAAAGACGTGGGCAACTTCAAGAGCCGCAGCGTCGTGGTGGTGTGCAAGTAACCCTGCGGGTTACAGATGAACTTCGGCGAACTTGATGCCCAGGCCACGCAAGGTCTCGATCAGGTCATCCAGGCGCGGGAATGACTCAACCTCGTCCTGATCGTCAACCAGGAAGTAACTGCGGCCGCCGCTTTTCTTGAAAAATACGATCCACTCGCTCAGGTCGGCAGGGTTCTGGATGACATGGGTGGCCGTTATCTGGCCTTCGGCATGTCGGGCTTTGACGTGTTCTCGTTTCATGACGGGCTTTCCAGGAAGGACAAATGCCGCGCAAACCCAGGGTTTGAGCGGCATCTTTGCATTGAATGGCCGACAGTTTAACGGATGCCCTGCCCGATCAGCACGCCCTCTACCGTCTGACCGTAAAGATTGACCCCGTCATTGGCGTGAAACTTGACCCGAGTCTTCTCTATTGAGCCTTCAACCAGGCGCGGGTCCTGCGGCCGTTCATGGCTGTTGACGTAGGCCGCCACATCCCACGCCTGTTGATCGCTCAGGCTGCCACCCTTGCCCAGTGGCATGTTGTGCTTGATGAAGGACGCAGCCGTGTTGATTCGATGCATGCCGGCGCCCCAGTTGTAGGAGTCCTTGCCCCACAGCGGCGGCATCACATAGCTGTCACCGACCTTTTGCCCCTGCCCTTCAGCGCCGTGGCACACCGCGCATTGGCCCTTGTACACCTCGGCGCCCTGGGCCAGGTTGTAACCCTTGGCCGGTTGCGCTACGTCCGGGTAGCCGCGCCCCGCAAGCTCCACGCCCAGCGGCGCTTTGCTGGCCAACCAATAGGAATAGACTGACAGCGCGGTAATCTCGGGGCTGTCGGCGGCTGGAGGCGTGCCGCCATTCATGCTGAACTGGAAGCAGCCCTGCAAGCGCTCGGCATAGGTGTTGACCTTGCCGTTCTTCTTTCGGTACGCCGGGTACATCGGGTACGCGCCCCACAGCGGCGCCGAGTTGGCCAAGCGGCCTTGATCCAAGTGGCAATTGCTGCAGTTGAGCCCGTTGCCGACAAACTCTGGCGCCAGGCGCTTGGTGTCGACGAACAAGGCGTAGCCCTGGCGCACCAGCTTGCCGTAAGCATTGTCGGGCAGCTCGCTTTCCTGCGGCGACTGGAATTGCTCGGCCGCTGCGGGCGTGGCCGCCAGTTGCAACTGGGATTGGTCTTGCATGGCAATCGGTGCCGCATGGGCAGGCAGTGCAGCCAGCAAGCCGAATATAGACGCTAACGTGAATGGCTTCATGGCTTGGCCTCCAACTTCAACGCCGCAAAATACTGGGCAACGCCCTGCACTTCTTCTGCCGTCAGGGACTTGGCGATATGGCCCATCAAGTCATTCGGGTCGTTGTGACGGCTACCGTTTTGCCACGCCATCAATTGCGCCGCCAGGTAAGCGGCAGGCTGGCCCGCCAGCGGTGGGAATGCATCGCCCACGCCAGCTCCGGCAGGCCCATGGCAACTGACGCACGCGGGAATCTGCCGCTCCCAGGCGCCTTGCAGTGCCAGCTTTTGCGCAGCGTTCACAGGCATTTCGCTGCGATACGCCGTTGCGACGGCCGGAAACGGCATCGCCGCCACCGCCTCACTGACAGCCGCAATTTCCTCTTCAGTCAACGCCTTGGCCAATGGCTGCATCACCGGATTACTGCGCGCCCCGCTGCTGAAGTCAGCCAATTGTTTGCGCATATACGCGGCCGGCAACCCTGCGAGTCGGGGGAAACCGGCGGCAGCCAGGCCCAACCCATCGGCCCCATGGCAAGCCACACAGGGCATGGCGCCCGGCTGCGATCCGCCTTCGGTAAACAGCTTTTTTCCCTCCAGCGCGTGGGCATTGCCCAATAACAACAGCAACGCGCTGCCTATCAACAGTCGTTCCAGAGACATCATCACGGCTCCTTCCTTATAGTTATATGCTTAGACTACAAACGCATAAGCCTACAAATAGTAGGGTAACGATCCTCGAACGACAACACTCAAATAAACGCAAAAAAAAGCCCGACCCTGCCAAGGCAGAGTCGGGCTTTTCTATCGGGATCAGTAAGCGGATAAACCAAATGCTTAGCCTGAGATGCAATCCTCCGCGGCTTTCTTGATATCGCCTGGGCGGATCGGCACATTTGACATGCTCTCATAGAGCTTGATACTGCTGCCGCTGGAGCGGTCTTCAATCTCGAAGATCGCCGAAGGGTCGGCCGAGAATTTCTGCGGCACAATCACCTGTACGCCATCCTTGTGCGGCTCAATCTGCGACGGCCGGCGGGTCGCTTCCAGTTTACGGACCACGCACGCGGCATATTCAGGCGGTTTTTTGCCTGAAATAACCACCAGGGTTGGCGGGGTCTGCTTGATATCTGCAACCGAAGCACATCCACCCAACGCCAAGGCCAGAACCAACACACTCCACTTCATACTTAAACCTCCGATAAAGACCCTACGACAGCGTAGAGGGGAAATTTCTCCCGCTGATGTAGGATTTATCTCTGAAAACTCGGGAAATAACTGTTTTAAATTGTCGAAGTCGTCGACGACGACCCGATAATAATCGCGTCAGGGCTGATAAACTCTATCTTAACCTACGTATCATTCTGATTTTTCAGAAAAAGCCCTTCTGGAGACACCCCCATGAAATTCATCCACCAGCGCGAGCACCTCAACGAGGGCGACATCGTTGTCATCGAATGCTCGCAGACCTGCAATATTCGCCTGATGAGCGATGCCAATTTCCGCAGTTTCAAGAACGGTGGCCGCCACACTTACCACGGCGGCGCGTTTGACAAATTCCCGGCGAAAATCACCGCACCCAGCACCGGGTTCTGGAACATCACGCTGGATGTGGTCACGCGCCGCGCCATCAGCGTGACCCGCAAACCTGCGTTGTCCCACAAAATCCGTATCGTTCGCCGTACCAGCACCAAGCTGAGCTGAGCCGAACCCTCGACAGGAAAACTGCTGTGACCAAATACGTAATCAAATACAAGCTCAACGGCGAACGTCGCTTTGAATTTGCCCTTCTGCAGGCAGGAAGCGTTGAAGAAGCCAAAGCAGCCCTGGCAAAAATCCACGATGCCAGTGACGAAATCACCGACATCAATGTGAGCAAGGCGCTGTAACCCATGCCAGGCCCGACGGCTGATCTGTTCGCTGAGGATGCCTTGCAGCAACCGGCGGGGCGCGAGCAGATTGGCGAAGAGTCCTACGTACTAAGGGGCTTTGCCCTGCCCTGGATTGAGCGCCTGCTGCCTGAGCTACGACAGATACTGGCCCAATCGCCGTTCCGGCAAATGGTTACGCCCGGCGGTTTCATCATGTCGGCAGCGCTGAGCAGTTGCGGTGCACTGGGCTGGACCACTGACAGCGCCGGTTACCGCTACAGCCCCATTGATCCACGCAACCAGCAGCCCTGGCCAGCTATGCCTGAGACGTTGCGTGAACTGGCCACGCTGGCGGCAGCCGAAGCCGGCTTCAGCGCATTTGTCCCGGACGCGTGCTTGATAAACCGCTACGTGCCGGGCGCCAAGATGTCCCTGCATCAAGACAAAAACGAACGTGTCTACAGCGCCCCAGTCGTTTCAATCTCCCTGGGTTTGCCGGCTGTATTCCTGTTTGGCGGCCACGAGCGCAGCGACAAAACCCAAAAAGTTTCACTGTTCCACGCCGATGTAGTGGTCTGGGGCGGTGTCGACCGTTTGCGCTTTCATGGGGTAATGCCCATCAAGCAAGGCGTGCATCCGATCATGGGCCCGCAACGCATTAACCTGACCTTTCGCACCGCCGGATAATTTGACCGCAAGCTTCAGAGTGCCGGCCATCAGCAACGCGGTTAATCTGGCCGTGATCCGTCAAGAGTGCAGGCCATGACCACCGAACAAGACCCACGCTGGGCCGCTATCGTCGCCCGTGATGCCAAGGCCGACGCCCTGTTTGTCTACGGTGTGAAAACCACCGGCGTGTATTGCCGCCCCAGCAGCGCCTCGCGTTTACCGCGCCCGGAAAACATCGAGTTTTTCGACACTGCGGCGCAAGCCGAAGCTGCGGGTTATCGCCCCAGCAAGCGCGCGGCCGGCGACCAGACTCAATTGGCCGCCCACCATGCCCAACTGGTGGCCGAGGCGTGCCGACAGATCGAGCTGGCCGAAACCCCGCCTGGCCTGGAAGCACTCGCCCATGGCGCCGGGCTAAGCGCATTCCATTTTCATCGCGTATTCAAAGCCGTCACTGGCCTGACACCCAAGGCCTACGCCAGCGCCTTGCGTTCGCGCAAAGTCCGCCACAGCCTCAAGGGCGAACATTCGGTGACCAACGCGTTGTATGACGCAGGCTTTAATTCCAACAGTCGCTTTTATGAATCCGCCGATCAACTGCTCGGCATGAAGCCCAGCGACTACAAGGCTGGCGGCACCAACAGCACGATTCTTTTTGCCGTGGGCCAATGCTCGCTGGGTGCGATTCTGGTGGCGCAAAGCCAACGCGGGGTGTGCGCGATTTTATTGGGCGACGATCCGGACACCCTGCTGCGCGACCTGCAAGACCAATTCCCCAAAGCCGAACTGGTCGGCGCCAATCATGAGTTCGAACAGTTGATAGCCCAGGTGGTGGGTTTTATCGAAGCCCCTGCCCTGGGTTTGAATTTGCCCCTGGACTTGCGCGGCACCGCCTTTCAGGAGCGCGTATGGCAGGCATTGCGCGACATCCCGGTGGGCAGCACCGCCAGCTACGCGCAAATTGCTGCGCAGATCGGCGCGCCCAAGTCGTTTCGCGCGGTGGCCCAAGCCTGTGGCGCCAACAGCCTGGCAGTGGCGATTCCCTGCCATCGCGTGGTGCGCAGTGACGGTGAGCTGTCGGGCTACCGCTGGGGCGTAGAGCGCAAGCGCCAGTTGCTGGAACGCGAACAGTCGGAAAACCGCTAGCAGATACGGTGGGTCACAACCCCGGCAATGACATCAAACAAGCCGCCAACATCGGGCTCATACACCGCCCTTCTTTTACAGCCCCAGTTTCCGTTTACGGAATTGGGCCACTTTATGCCGGTTGCCGCACAACGCCATGCTGCACCAGCGGCGCTTGTGAGCCTTGGTGCGGTCATAAAACCACAGGATGCATTCCGGATGCTCGCACCGACGAATCAGGTTGAAGTCGCCAGCCACCAATAAATTAGCCGCGGCTTCAGCAATCGGCGACAAAAATTGTTCGGCGGTCTGCACGTTGCGTTGGCGTTCCAATTGCGGTGCACCGGATGCCGGCCAGAGCAACTGCGGATGGCTCACCGCCTTGCGCAAAAAGCCGTTGAGGGCTGCCGGATTGCCCGCCTGGCCGTGCTTGCGCGCGGCGACCAATTCACGAATCACCTCACGCAGCTCCCGCGCAGCGCGCAGCAACGCGCCGTCTGCAAATATCGGTATGCCGCCCTCATGGGCCCAGTGCAAACGCACCAGCCAGCGCTGCACGTCCGCGTCTGCCTGCCAGAAATCCCTGGGTACGCCGTCGATATTCGCCAAGGTGTTAAGCATGTCCAGCACCGGCTCATCGGCGAGCACATAAGGTTCCAGGGGGGTGGCTGCGGGTGTTGGGATGGCCATGATGAGTCCTCTTGATCTCCGCGCAATCGTAACCGCTATTTTCGTGGCCCGATAGTTACAACAGACCAATAGCTAACCTGATTAATTTATTTGACAGGTTACTATTTTTGGCGCAGCTTTTTAAAACGGTAACCCGTATAATCAATCAATCAAGTTACTAAAGGCGTCCTTATCATGTCTATCCAAGCCCCTGTAGTTCGCTACCATCATGTCGATGCCGACGGTGTGCGCATGTTCTACCGTGAAGCTGGCGACCCCACGGCCCCGGTCATCCTGCTGCTGCACGGTTTCCCGAGTTCCTCGCACATGTACCGTGACCTGATCCCGCTGCTGGCGACTCGTTTTCGAGTAATCGCACCGGACTTGCCAGGCTTTGGCTTCACCGAGGTGCCCGCCGAGCGTGACTACCAGTACAGCTTCGAGAACCTGGCGACCACCGTGGGGCATTTCGTCGATGCGCTGAAACTCACGCGCTACGCCCTGTACGTCTTCGATTACGGTGCACCCGTGGGCTTGCGGCTGGCCGTGGCGCACCCACAACGGGTCAGCGCACTGGTCTCGCAAAACGGCAATGCTTACCTGGAGGGGCTGGGGGATGCCTGGGCACCGATACGCGCCTACTGGGCCGAGCCAAGCCAGGCCAACCGCGAGGTGATCCGCAACGCGGTGATCAGCCTGGAAGGCACGCGCTACCAATACCTGCACGGAGTGAGTCAGCCGGAGTTGATTGCGCCCGAATCCTACATGCTGGATGTGCTGTTGATGCAGCGTCCGGGCAATGACGAGATCCAGCTGGATCTGTTTCTTGATTACCGCAATAACCTCACGCTGTACCCGGCGTTCCAGGCGTTTTTCAAGGCTACGCAACTGCCTGCCCTGGTGATTTGGGGGCAGCACGACCCATTCTTCATCCCGCCTGGCGCGCATGCCTACACCGGCGATAACCCGAATGCCGTGGTCGAGTTGTTGGACACCGGCCACTTCGCCCTGGAAACCCACGCCGCGCATATCGCCCAGCGCATTCATGCGGTGCTGGGGCATGCCATCGACTAACGGCAACGCACGAAACCACCCACTCGTCCAGTGAATAAAACAGACTGGCCGGGTGCCATGGCCCCTGTTAAAACAGCGCAAAGTCTTACTCACGCTGGAGACGCATCCCATGAGCACCTGGCCAGACACCCGAATTCTCGACCTGTTGGGCATCGACGTGCCTATCATCCAGGCCCCAATGGCCGTGGGCACCACGACCGCGATGGTCATCGCTGCCAGTGCCGCCGGCGCACTCGGCTCGCTGCCCGCCGCAGCATTGAGCATCGAGCAACTGCGCGAAGCCTTGGGCGCAATTCGCCAAGCCAGGTCCAGTCCGATCAACGTCAATTTCTTCTGCCACCAACCGCCTGCTGCCGACGCAGGGCACGACGGTCGCTGGAAGGATTTGCTGGAACCCTACTACCGTGAGCTGGGTGCCGACTTTGATGCGCCAACGCCGGTATCCAACCGTGAACCTTTCAACGAGGCGGCGTGCAAAGTCGTTGAAGAATTTCGCCCTGAAGTCGTGAGTTTTCACTTTGGTTTGCCGGAAAAGGCGTTACTTGATCGAGTAAAGGCCACCGGCGCCAAGGTACTGTCTTCGGCCACCACCGTTGAAGAAGCCATTTGGCTCGAACAGCATGGTTGCGATGCAATTATTGCGATGGGCATTGAAGCCGGCGGGCACCGCGGGATTTTCCTGAGTGACGACCTCAACACTCAAATCGGCTTGATGGCGCTGGTGCCGCAAATAGTTGACGCGGTAAATGTGCCAGTGATCGCCGCCGGTGGCATAGGTGACGCACGCGGCATCGTGGCGGCCTTCGCCCTGGGCGCTGCGGCTGTGCAAATCGGTACCGCGTACCTGTTTACCCCCGAAGCCAACGTCACCCCGTCCCACCACCACGCACTGCGCCACGCCCAGGCCAGCGAAACCGCGCTGACCAACCTGTTCACCGGCCGCCCGGCGCGGGGCATCGTCAACCGGGTCATGCGTGAACTCGGCGCGATCAACCCGGCGGCCCCGGCATTCCCCACCGCTGGCGGCGCCTTGATACCGCTCAAGGCCAAGGATGAGGCCGGCTTCAGCAACCTCTGGGCAGGTCAGGCCGTGGGGCTCAAACATGAGCTGTCAACCGGTGAGCTGACGACCTTGCTGGCCACGCAGGCCCTTAAACTGCTCAAGCGCACATCGGGTTAAACCGGCACCGGCTCGGCGGGCGGCAGCCCGCTCAGGCGGCTTTCCTGAGCCTGGGTCAGCACCCGAAAGTTCTTTTTGCGCAGGGCATGAATGCCGTAAACGATGCGAGCGAAATGTTCGTTGCTGTTTTCATAGGGCTGGCACGTCATGACCAAGGCAAAAAAACAATCCGGCTGACGACTGACCGCCAAGGTGTTGATCAGTTTAAGCCCGACGTCAAACAATGCCTGGCCGGTACTCAACGACAATCGTTCATAACCGGGACGCAGTACATGATGGACGTGCACTTCCCGGTCGGCGGCCAGCGCTTGATGCAGAAGATTGAGTTCCTCGCTCAAACACAAGTCAGCCGTAGCGCGGTCTCCCGAGACATAGCGCTCGATCTGGGCATGTAGCAGGTTGCGCCAGACGTCGTCCTCCTGCCCGGCGCGCAAGGCGATCCAGTCGATGCAATCGACCAGTGCAGTCTGCGCCGACGCGACCGGCCCCACCGTTCCTTTTTGCAACTGTTCCAAATGGGCCTGCGCTTCACTCACCAACGTGGCCTCTTCAGCGATGACACTGTCCATCAGCACCACATACTCTTCCAGCCACTCAAGTCGCCAGCTTTGAAAAAAGCCAAACAACTGCGCCCGGATACGGTTCACGGCACGGGCGCCAACGGTACGCCGTAACCGGTTCTCAGACTGATCAAACAAGCTTCGCAGGTTGCTGATCTGCACCAACAGCCCCGCGTAACCCTGCAGCGGCTGGTCGTTTTCCAGTAGCTGCGGCGAGTCCTGCGGCATTTCCTTGGAGAGCGCGTCCCAAAGTCTGGGCAGTTGCCCTTCAATCGCAGCGACATACCCGGGTGGACAGCTCAGCACCCAGAAGTTGCCCCGATTGAAAAAGTTGCCCCAGCTTATGCCGAATGGGAACAGCGCACTGAGTTCAAGGCTCGCCTCGGCAAAATGGGTGTAGAGCTTGTACACCACCAATTTATCCTTCAGCGTCGGCACTTGCCGCATACGCTGTTCCCAGCACTCGACGGAATCAAAATAGGCCAGGCCTTTTGCCGAAGGGTCGAGATTTCCCAGCGCCACATCCAGAATCGCCGCATCGCTGTCGCTGCGTAGCGACAGCGCATAGTGGCACTCGGGTTGCCGGTCATCGTGTGTGGAAAACATCAATACGCCTATCGCCTGGACCTCCCAGGACTTGCTCAACAAGTACTGCGCGCACTGCGCAGATTCGGCATAGCCCGCCGTGCGGGTACCCTTGGAATAACCCTGCAGCTCAGCCAGCTTGTTAGCGTCGCGGTAGAGTTTTTCCAAGCGCTCGCGTACACCCAGCAAGTCGGTGGAGGTAGGCAGAAATAGCATCGACGCACCGGCCTGCTCCAACGTGACGGGCATGGCAATCTGGGGGCGGGGTACCGCCACGGGCAACAGCGCCCTGCCCGCTTGAACCGACTGCTTCAACAGCGTGCGCAACTGGCTCTTGGCCAGGGACATATCGGTATGGAGTTCCACGACGCTGAGCAACACGCCCAATTTGCACTCGTGCACATAGGCCGCGTAGTCCTCGGGACGGTCCATGTTCTTTGCCCACTGGTAAGAGAAACTGGCGTCTGCGACATTACCGATCAACCGTACGCCACCGGATAACAGCAACGCCCCCACGCCTGACATCCGCCCCACAGTGGCCGTTACCAGGCTGGCTACCGAGCGGGCGGCCGCCTTGAGCACGCTCCATTTCCCCCGTTGCTGCGCCTCTTCGGAAGAAAACACCAAGTAATTCATCATCTGCTTGAGCTCGGTAATCGCAACTTCATACAACGCATCGTTGAGATTGGCGACTTCCTGAAAAGACACGGGCTCGGGCGGTACACGCCGAAAGTGGTAGCCATAGCGTTTTTTCTGCGGATAGAAATCCGAACGCTCAAGGCTGTTCTTTTCCGCAAAAGAGAGGTGGTGCGTGATAAATCGCATCAAATCATCACTTGGTTGCCCCCCTGTGCCGCTGGGTTGCCACACCACCCATTTGAGCTCGGTCATGCCCAGCGAGATGAGCAAAGCCTTCTGTGAGCTGTGCTTGAGCACAAACGCATTGGGCACTTTCTTTTCGTTGAACAACAGCACCCGTGGTTTGAGCTCACCTTTGAGAAAGCGGTGGGCCAGCTCACACAACGCCCCATCTTGTTTGGCGCCATCAGCCAGGAACTGCGCGGCTCGCACTTTGACCAAGGCCGCGCAGGTTTCACCAAACAGCTGTTTGTAATCCGTCTTGGCGATCAGCTCGTCAATATCGGCGACGAACGTGTCGTACATCAAATCAGGCAAGCGTCGCAGTGCATCGACCTCCACGGAAGACAGCCGCTGACCACCGACATGCACGGCGGCGGCACTCTCCTGGACAAACGCAGTACGTTGCGGCTCGCCGGTCAGCACTTGCACGAAGGAAAAGTACTTGTAACGCGGTGGCGCATAGGCGGTCACGCCCGGTGAATAGACTTGATAGCCCACCTGAAATTTGTAACGGAACTGCTGTTCGCTCTTGAACCGTGCCTGCACGGCCGCCGGTAACCCGGTCCGGGCCAGGCTGCGCTGAACCAGACTCTGGATGTAGTCCTTGGTGGGGTCCACGCTCCACACACTGCTTAACAAGGCATCCCATCTCTGCCAGGTCTTGGTTGCCACGGGCGCCCCCGGGCTTACCGGGGCCCGGGGGCTTTCCAGCCACTGCACCGACTCCTGCGCCAGCACCTGTACATCGAGCGTGGCCCCGGAAGCATCACAGCGAATGTACCAGTCGTTTGCCTGCTCTGGCCGCGGCCGGATCACACCGTCGTTGTCCATGACCCCGCAGCTCACCCAAGGGCAACGGTGGTTCAGATACAGGCCGAGGTAGTATTGCCACCGGGTGGCCGCGCGATAGGTCGGCGGGACGCTGACCGAGTACTCCAACGCCGGGGCATCCCCCGGAAGATTGCCGAGGGTGACCTTCACCTGTTGATCGGGTTCGATGTTGCAGACCGGCAGCAGTACGCTTTTGAGTGTCCACCGCGGGTAGATACTCAGCATGGCGGCTTCCACCGGTTCCCCGAAAGACTTGAGCCATAAACTGTTTTGGCTCGAGTCCGTTGAGTAATGAAAGTTGCTCCCGGACTGCACACCAATGCGCATACCCGGCCATTTCAAGCTGATCGCCTTGGGCCATTGGTCGATACCGAGGGCAATCAACGGCACGTCAAACCAGATTTCCACCATCTGCTCATTACGAATGTTCCACACTGACAACACCACCACCTCGGTCTTGAGCAACGCCCGAGGCGAACGCATCAATATATGCCGCACCCAAGTGCCGGTTTGGACCTGTTGCTCGCCTAGGATGCGGCTGAGCAGAAATTGGGTAAAGTTCAGCTCACCCGCGACCTCGCCGTAAAACGCCGGCATCAACGCCTTCGCTTGCACGTTCGCGGTCCTTTGCTGCTTGTTGGTAAAGGCCTTCCAGGGCAGCCGATTATTGAGCAGGTGCCACAGTTGCACTTCCTCTCTCTGCACAATGATCGGCTGGCTTTGGCTGGCGTCGCTGTCGTCGAATATCGAGAACTCCACGGGAATCAGCGATCGGGTGCTGATCAGTGCTTTGGCCGATGGCTTGAGTTTGGACTTGGCTAATGTCCGCTGTATCCACGCCTGGGTGTGGGCCTCACCGCTGTCGACATTCGTCGCGCCCACTTCGATGTAAGCGTATTCCTTGCGCATAACGTGCTTTCCGTTTTAATCAATACGCAGAGCACTATCCAAGTTCCAGCTTGGCTTGACTGTAAGCCGTGCTTGAGTCGACGCGATGAAATCTCGACCACGGGCCGGCCCTTATTCCGGGGTGAATTTTGCTTGCCATTTTTACGCTATATACCTATACATACAGCGCCTGACAGTGCCCCCTCAATAACCGGCAGCAGGTTCAGCACCTTCTCAAACGGAGCCGTTCATGACGTTCAGTACCTCTCGTTTTATGCCCACGTGCCTGGCCGCTTTGGTGGCAGTGTTGGCCACCGCCGCCCACGCCGATGAAGTCCAAGTGGCTGTCGCCGCCAATTTCACCGCGCCGATCCAGGCGATTGCCGCCGATTTCGAAAAAGACACCGGCCACAAACTGGTTGCCGCCTACGGTGCTACTGGCCAGTTCTATACCCAGATCAAGAACGGCGCGCCGTTCGAAGTATTCCTGAGCGCCGATGACACCACCCCGCAAAAACTTGAAACCGAAGGCGATACGGTCAAAGGTTCGCGCTTCACCTACGCAGTCGGCACCCTGGCGCTGTGGTCGGCCAAAGAAGGTTACGTGGATGCCAAAGGCGACGTGCTGAAGAAAAACGACTTCAAACACCTGTCCATCGCCAACCCGAAAGCGGCACCTTATGGCCTGGCGGCCACTCAAGTGCTGGCTAAAGAAGGCTTGACCGAGAAGGTCAAGGACAAGCTGGTCGAAGGCCAGAACATCACCCAGGCTTATCAGTTCGTGTCCACCGGCAATGCCGAGCTGGGTTTTGTCGCGCTGTCGCAGATCTACAAAGACGGCAAGGTCACCAGCGGTTCGGCGTGGATCGTGCCGGCGGCCATGCATGACCCGATCAAACAGGACGCGGTGATCCTCAACAAAGGCAAGGACAGCGCGGCGGCCAAAGCCCTGGTTGAATACCTCAAGGGGCCAAAAGCCGCTGCGGTGATCAAGGCCTACGGTTACGAGCTGGCCAACTGAATATGCCGCTGTCGAGTGCCGATTTTTCTGCGATCTGGTTGACCATCAAGTTGGCATCACTGACGACGGTGATCCTGCTGATCATCGGCACTCCGATTGCCCTGTGGCTGTCGCGCACCCGCTCCTGGTGGCGCGGCCCCATAGGCGCGATTGTCGCGTTGCCGTTGGTGTTGCCACCGACGGTGATCGGCTTTTACCTGTTGTTGACCATGGGCCCCAACGGCTACTTCGGCCAGTTGACCCAATGGCTGGGCCTTGGCACCCTGACCTTCAGCTTCGCCGGGCTGGTGATCGGCTCGGTGATCTATTCCATGCCGTTTGTGGTGCAGCCGCTGCAAAACGCCTTCTCTGCCATTGGCACGCGCCCATTGGAAGTGGCGGCGACGTTGCGCGCCAATCCTTGGGACACGTTTTTCACGGTGATCCTGCCCCTGGCCCGCCCGGGATTTATCACCGCCTCGATTCTGGGCTTCGCCCACACCGTCGGTGAGTTCGGCGTGGTGTTGATGATCGGCGGCAATATCCCCGACAAGACCCGTGTGGTCTCGGTGCAGATCTACGACCACGTCGAAGCCATGGAATACGCCCAGGCCCATTGGCTGGCCGGCTCCATGGTGGTGTTCGCTTTTCTCGTATTGCTGGCGCTCTATTCCAGCCGTAAAACCAAGATGGGCTGGAGCTGACCGCAATGATTGATGTACGCCTGAACCTGAAGTACCCAGGCTTCGCTCTGGACGTGGACCTGCACCTGCCCGGCCGTGGCGTGACCGCGCTGTACGGGCATTCCGGCTCCGGCAAAACCACGTGCCTGCGGTGTATCGCCGGGCTTGAGCGGACTGAAGACGGGTTTATCCAGGTGAACGAAGAGGTCTGGCAAGACAGCCGCAATGGCGTGTTTGTACCACCGCATAAACGCGCACTCGGCTATGTGTTCCAGGAGGCGAGCCTGTTTCCTCACCTGTCGGTGCGCGCCAATCTGGAGTTCGGCCTCAAGCGTATTGCCCGCGCGCTTCGCCGTGTGGACATGGCTCAGGCCGCCGAATTACTCGGCATCGGCCACTTGCTTGAACGCCACCCGCAGCACTTGTCCGGCGGCGAACGCCAGCGCGTCGGCATCGCCCGCGCTCTGCTCACCAGCCCGCAGTTGTTGTTGATGGATGAGCCGCTGGCGGCCCTGGACAGCAAGCGCAAAAGCGAGATTCTGCCCTACCTCGAACGCCTGCACGATGAGTTGGATATTCCCGTGCTGTACGTCAGCCATGCCCAGGACGAAGTCGCGCGGCTGGCCGATCACATCGTGCTGTTAAGCGACGGCAAGGCCCTGGCCAGCGGCCCCATCGACGAAACCCTGGCACGCCTGGATTTGCCGATGGCGCTGGGCGATGACGCCGGTGTGGTCATCAACGGCACGGTGGTTGCCTTTGACGCGCACTACCAATTGCTCACCTTGCAGTTGCCCGACAGCCCTTTGCAGATGCGTGTGGCCCATGCGCCGCTGGCGTTGGGTAAACATTCGCGGGTCAAGGTGCAGGCGCGCGACGTCAGCCTCAGCCTGCAGGCCGAAGAAGCCAGCAGCATCCTCAACCGCTTACCGGTGACGGTCACCCAGGAAATAGCAGCGGACAACAGCGCCCATGTACTGGTGCGCCTGGACGCTGGCGGTACGCCGTTGCTGGCGAGGATTACACGCTTCTCCCGCGATCAACTGCAACTGCATCCGGGCCAGGCGTTGTGGGCGCAAATCAAGGCGGTGGCGGTGCTGGCGTAAGTATTTGGCACGCGCGCAAAACCCTGCGGTCAATCAGGTATACCGGCCTGATCTATTGCCAAGGAACTTGCACCATGCCCGACTCTGCGCTGCCTGCCGACCTGCCCCGCGACCTGCATTATGTGGACGACACTCAACCTGGCATCCGCCGTAAAAAACTACGCGGCAAGTTTCAGTACCTCGACCCCAAAGGCCAGCGCATCACCGATGCCGATGAAATCAAGCGCCTGAATGCGTTGGCCGTGCCACCGGCCTACACCGACGTGTGGATCTGCGCCGACCCGCGCGGCCACCTGCAAGCCACCGGCCGCGATGCGCGGGGCCGCAAGCAGTATCGCTACCATGCGCGCTGGCGCGAAGTGCGCGACACCGACAAGTACTCGCGCCTGCAAGAGTTCGGCAATGCCTTGCCCAAACTGCGCAAGCAGTTGGAAGCGCAAATCGCCGCGCCGGGTTTCACCCGCGAAAAAGTCCTGGCCACCGTGGTGATGCTGCTGGACGCCACACTGATCCGCGTCGGCAACACCCAATATGCCCGCGACAACAAATCCTACGGGCTGACCACCCTGCGCAACCGCCATGTGGACATCAAGGGCAGCGAGATTCAGTTCCAGTTTCGCGGCAAGAGTGGCGTCGAGCATCAGATCAGCGTCAAGGACCGGCGCCTGGCCACGGTGGTCAAGCGCTGCCTGGAGTTACCGGGGCAGAATCTGTTTCAGTACCTGGACGAAGACGGCGAGCGCCACACCGTCAGTTCCCACGACGTGAATGCCTATTTGCACAGCCTCACCGGCGCCGATTTTACCGCCAAGGACTACCGCACCTGGGCCGGCACCGCGATGGCGCTGGCGGTGTTGCGCGAGTTGGAGTGGCAGCCTGAATCCGATGCCAAGCGGCATGTCGTGGCGATGGTCAAGGATGTTGCCAAACAGTTGGGCAATACACCGGCAGTGTGCCGCAAGTGCTATATCCACCCCGCCGTGCTGGAGCATTTCAGCTTGGGCGAGCTGTCCAAACTGCCCAAGCCACGGGTGCGCAAAGGCCTTAAAGCCGAAGAAGTGGCGCTGGCGATGTTCCTGGAGCAATTGACTGCCGACTTGCCCAAGCGCGCCAAGCTGGGTTAGCCTTCGGGTCCCTTCTGACTCACGGGATGAGCGCCGACGTGAACAACTAAGCCTTCCAAAATGTATCTGCAACGAGCCGCCTGGCGCGCTTGTTGGCCTGTTAGACATTTTTTTGGAGGTGCTGATGACTGACGTCAAACGCCTGCCCGTATTGGTTTCCCTGCAACACGTGTGCTTCCAGTTCGCCAATGGCGAAACCTTGCTGGACGACCTCACCCTGTCCATTGATTACATACCCACGGGGATTGTCGGCCGTAATGGTCGCGGCAAAAGCATCCTGGCGCAGCTGCTTGCCGGCGTGCTTGCACCCTCCAGCGGCGCGCTCGATGGCAAGGCCCGCGTGGCCTACGTCGCCCAGAGCCTGACGCTGCAAGCTGGAGAAAGCCTTGCCCAGGTGACTGGCACCGCCCACGCATTGGCCGCACTTGAGCGTATGGCCCGAGGCGAGGCCCAGCCCGGTGACCTCGAACTGATTGACGATCGCTGGGACCTTGCCGAACGCTTGCGCACTGCACTGGATGACGCCGGCCTGCACGCGCTCGGTTTTGAAGCCCCGGCCAATCAACTGAGTGGCGGCCAACTGGCCAGGGTTGCCGTGATCGGCGCGTTGTTGGCGGCGCCGGATTTGCTGGTGCTGGATGAGCCCACTAACCACCTCGACGGCCATGGGCGCGAGTGGCTGCTGCGGGTTCTGAGCGAGTGGCGTGGCGGTTTGGTGGTGGTCAGCCATGATCGCCAGCTGCTCAATAGCCTGTCGCGCATCGTCGAGCTGTCGCCCCTTGGCATGCGTGTGTATGGCGGCAACTACGACACCTATCGCCAACAACGCGATACCGAACAGCACGCCGCCGCCCTGGCGCTTGAGCATGCTCGCCTGCAACGCAGCCGCGAACGCAAGCGCCTGCAAAAAGATCACGACAGCCTGCAACGCAATGCCGCCCGCTCCCGCAAGCATGCCGAAACCGCCAACGTTGATCGCTTTACCAAAGCCCGCTGGAAAGGCGCCGCCAAGGAAATCGTCAGCACAGTGCGCAGCGCTCACCACGCCTATAAGCACGAACTGGATGAGCACGTGCGCCAGGCCTATGCGCGTGTCGTCGATGAAACCCCCACGTTGCTCGCCCTGCCCGGCTCTGCATTGCCCAACGGCCGACAGGTACTCACCCTGGAGCATGCCCAACTGCCGTGGCTCGACCCGCACCAGCCTGCAACTTACCTCACGCTCAACCTGATCGGCCCGGTACGCGTGGCCGTGCGGGGGCCGAACGGTTGCGGCAAGTCCACGCTGCTCAAGCTGCTGGCGGGCCAATGGCAAGCCGTCAGCGGCAGCTGCACGGTGCCGGTGCCCGCAGCCTATATCGATCAGCACCTGGCACTGCTGACGGATGAGCGCTCCATCGTCGAACAACTCAATTTGCTCGACACGCCACTGGCCGAAGCCGAGCTGCGCACGCGCCTGGCCTTGTTGCAACTGGACGCCCTGCGCGTCACCCAGCCCACCGGCCAACTGAGCGGCGGCGAACGTTTGAAAGCTGCGATGGCGATTGCTTTGTGGCGCGATACCCCGGCGCAACTGCTACTGCTGGACGAACCCACCAACCATCTGGACCTGGAATCGGTACTGGCCTTTGAGCAGGCGCTGCGAGGTTTTAGCGGGGCCATTGTCGCGGTGTCCCATGACGAGGCGTTTATTCAGGCGATCCAGCCGACCCACCACTTGAACTGGCAGCCCACCGGCTGGCGACTGGAAAGTGTCTGAGGTCATTGCACGCGCGGCCGAAGCGTCCTACGGTAGTGGCCGAATAATCTCAACGCGGAGCCCGGTCCCATGTTGCCCTCGTCCCCCAGGCCTTACGCCAATGCCGCGCTTGCCCATCGCCAACGCTGGCGCGGGCGGGTCGGCTTGATGCTGGTGGCCAGCCTGTCGGTGCTGGCCGGCATGACCGATGCGATTGGCTTTATGGCCAGCGGTGATTTTGTTTCATTCATGAGCGGCAACACCACGCGCCTGGCCGTGGCGATCAGCGCCGGTGACCTGGGCCTGACCGGGCGCCTGGTGTTGCTGGTGGCGGTGTTTGTGCTGGGCAACGCCTTGGGCGTGGTGGTCAGCCGCCTCAGCCGCCGGCATGCGCTGCCTTTGCTGATGTGCATCGCCGCCTTGTTGTGCGGCGCGGCGCTGTGGCCCTTCGACGATACTTTGGCGGCGCTGCTGGCGGCGATCCTGGCCATGGGCATGCTCAATGCCGCCGTGGAAGAGGTCAACGGCTTGCCGGTGGGCTTGACCTATGTGACCGGCGCGCTCTCACGTTTTGGGCGCGGGCTGGGTCGCTGGATGCTGGGGGAACGGCGTAATGGTTGGCGGGTGCAACTGGTGCCGTGGGCCGGCATGTTTGTGGGCGCCGTCATCGGTGCGGTGCTGGAGCATCACCTCGGGCTCAAGGCGCTGCTGGGCAGTGGCGCGTTGGCCGCGGTGCTGGGGCTGGTGTCGCTGAAGATTCCCCGGCGCTGGCATTTGGGCTACATGCCGCGATAGGAAGCAAACGAGGCCCGCTCGACGTTCAGGCCTCGACGTCCGTGTACTGGTAAAGAGCCATCACGTCGAGCGAGCGGGAGGAATGATAAGCCAATGCCCGGCGACTGTCCTGCCGGGCTTTTCCGAAAAATGCTAAGGAGACAGCCTACAGACAGGTTGCCAGTGCAGCCAAACGACGCTTGGCCGGCATCGTGTCCTGGGCGGCATAGTAGTTGACGCTGGAGCCGGCACCGGCTACGCGCACATCGGCGAAGTAGTCGCCACTGGTGGTGTAGACGGTAAAACCGCCGGCTTCGAGCGGCTCTTTGAAGCCACCGGCATCAACGCCGAACACCGCCTCGTCCTGCCAGCCGAACTGGATGCACTGGGCAACCACCAACGTGGCTTTGTCCGACGCCAGGGTCTTGTAGGGCTGACCGGTGCGCGCGTCTTTCATCTTCGAGCCTGCACAGCC
Source organism: Pseudomonas onubensis (assembly GCF_965653655.1). NCBI lineage: Bacteria > Pseudomonadati > Pseudomonadota > Gammaproteobacteria > Pseudomonadales > Pseudomonadaceae > Pseudomonas > Pseudomonas onubensis. Next base: position 44,179 of record NZ_CBFHAZ010000047.1, read on the forward strand.
GGACAGTGCGGCCACTGCCAATGCGCCAATTACCAGCTTTCGCATGCCATTGCTTCCTTGGAAAAAATGCGACTTTAACACTGTCCGGTGATTGTCTGATGGGTGCATAAACTTTGTTTCACTGTGAAGGGTGCGCCTGGCACCTATAGTCAGCAGGCTCATTTTTAAGAAGTCTCCCTTCTGCCCGCTCTCCCGCGGGCTTTTTTTTGCCTGGTTTTTTTTGGGGGGGCGGTTGAGCACGCGGTGGTGATGTTAGTTGGAGGCATATCCATTACTTAGGTAACGGCTGAGGATGAAAAGGCCTGAGCAACAGCTACAGCAACAGCCGACCTCACCGTCAAGGTTGGATGCGGTCAACTGTGGGAGCGGGCTTGCTCGCGAATGCGGTGGGTCAGTGAATTCATCTGTCACTGACCCACCGCATTCG
>NZ_CBFHAZ010000048.1:0-44365 GCF_965653655.1 Pseudomonas onubensis
GTGTCAGCCAGCAAATTAGTTGACTGACACTCCGCTTTCGCGAGCAAGCCCGCTCCCACACTGGTTATTCAGTGTTCTTTAGGCCTTACCGATGACGGTAGTGGTGCTTGTTCTTGCGATGCCCATAGGCATGCCCGCGTCCACGGTGGTCATCACGGTCATAGCGGCGGTTATCACGCCCGCGGTAACGGCGGTCGTCGTCATCGCTCTTGTTGCCCATGTAGTTGCCCAGCGCGCCGCCCGCGCCACCGCCGGCTGCTGAACCGACCAGTGCGCCGGTGCTGCCGCCAACACTGCGGCCCACGACGTTGCCGCCGGCTGCGCCCAGTGCGCCACCGATGGCGGCTTCGCCACGGCTGCGTTTATCGGCACCCACCGCACTACCGCCTGCGCCACCCAGGGCTGCGCCGATGGTCGAACCGGTGTTGCCGCCCAACTGCTGGCCGACAACCGAACCTAGAACCCCGCCCAATGCGCCGCCCACACCGGCTTCGGTGGTGCCACCGGCCATGGCTGCGCCACTGACCAGGCCAAGGGACAACAAGAGAATCGAGGAGAACTTCATAGAGAGACCTCAAGAGGATGACGGCGCGATCCTGAGGTTGTATCGAGGCGCTGACAATCGAAAACCGACCGGCGGTACAGGTTGTATACAATTTGCTAAGTTGCTGTTTTGTATGGGGAACTTAAGTTGTTTTTGCGAGTCTTTAGCTACTTCGGAAGGGCCGCTTTTATGCAAAAGCGGCCTTTTTTTGCGTCTGAAAAATAGAGGGCGACTGTGCCGGCCTCTTCGCGAGCAAGCCCGCTCCCACATTTGGAATGCATTTCAAGTGTGGGAGCGGGCTTGCTCGCGAAAGCGGCAGCTCAAGCAAAGAAGAGCCCGGATCAAGTCAGGCTGAGCGGGCCATGATCAAGCCACTGTCGCTCGCCGCTTCCAGGCAAATCGCCACGAACTTCGACGTCGGCGTATGGCTGCCATCCCCGGTGCTTTCCAGCGGCACCAGCGGGTTCACTTCCGGGTAATACGCCGCCGCCTGGCCCGCCGGAATATCAAACGCCAGCAAGGTAAAGCCCTTCACGCGGCGCTCGCGGCCATCCTCCCACAGCGACACGATGTCGGCCTTCTGCCCCGGCTTGAAGCCCAGGCGGATGATGTCGGCTTCGTTGACGAACAGCACGTCACGCTGACCTTTGACCCCACGGTAGCGGTCGTCCAGGCCATAAATCGTGGTGTTGTACTGATCGTGGGAGCGCATCGACTGCATGATCAGGTCCGGCACCCGGCCTGTGGCGTGGGTGCGTTCGTGGATCAGGTCTTTGGGCAGCACATTTGGGCGGAAATTGGCGCGGCCCGACGGCGTGTTCCAGCGGCGTGCGCCGGCGGAGTTGCCCAGGTAGAAACCGCCTGGGTGCTTGATGCGTTCGTTGAAGTCCTTGAAGCCTGGGATGGTGTCGGCGATCAGGTCGCGGATGCGCCCGTAATCGGCCACCAGCCAGTTCCAGTCCACCGGCTTGCTGCCCAACGTGGCGGCGGCAATCCCGGCCAGAATCGCCGGCTCGGACTTCATCAGCTTCGACAGTGGCTGCAGTTGGCCATTGGAGCCGTGCACCATGCTGAACGAGTCTTCCACTGTGACGGCTTGCGGGCCGTCGGCCTGGATATCGATGTCGGTACGGCCCAGGCACGGCAGGATCAGCGCATCTTTGCCGTGCATAAGGTGGCTGCGGTTGAGTTTGGTGCTGATCTGCACGGTCAGGTCGCAGCTGCGCAGGGCTTCAAAGGTGCGCGGGCTGTCTGGCGTGGCTTGGGCGAAGTTGCCGCCCAGGCCGATAAACACCTTGGAGCGGCCCTCGAGCATGGCATGGATCGCCTCGACCACGTTGTGGCCGTTGGTGCGCGGCACCTGGAACTGGAAGCGACGCTCCAGCGAATCCAAAAACGCCACCGGCGGGCGTTCGTTGATGCCCATGGTGCGGTCGCCCTGCACGTTGCTGTGACCGCGCACCGGGCACAGGCCGGCGCCTGGGCGGCCGATGTTGCCGCGCAGCAGCATCAGGTTGGCGATTTCCTGGATGGTCGGCACCGAATGGCGATGCTGAGTGATGCCCATCGCCCAGCACATGATCACGTTTTTGCCTTTGGCGTACATGCGCGCCGCTTGTTCGATCTCGACCAGGCTGAGGCCGGACTGCGCGACGATTTCATCCCACGAGGTGTCGTCGATCTGGCCCAGGTACTCCAGCACATTGACGCTGTGTTCATTGAGGAAGTCGTGATCGAACACCGCCTCTTTGCCTTCGGCCTGGGCCTGGCGCTCCCACAGCAGCAGGAACTTGGCCATGCCGCGCAGTATCGCCATGTCGCCACCCAGCGCCGGGCGGAAGTACGCGGTGTTGGTCGGCTTGTCGCCGTTGGTGAGCATTTCCAGCGGGTGTTGCGGGTGCTGGAAGCGTTCCAGACCACGCTCTTTGAGCGGGTTGATACACACCACCTGCGCGCCACGTTTTACCGCTTCGCGCAGCGGTTCGAGCATGCGCGGGTGGTTAGTGCCGGGGTTCTGGCCCCAGACGAAAATCGCATCGGCATGTTCGAAGTCATCAAAGGTCACGGTGCCTTTGCCGACGCCGACGCTTTGCGCCAGGGCGACGCCGCTGGCTTCGTGGCACATGTTCGAGCAGTCGGGGAAATTGTTGGTGCCGTAGGCGCGCACAAACAGCTGGTACAGGTAAGCCGCTTCGTTGCTGGCCCGGCCCGAGGTGTAGAACTCGGCCATGTCCGGGCTTGGCAGGGCATTGAGGTGCTTGCCGATCAAGTCAAAGGCGGCTTCCCAGCTGATGGCTTTATAGCGATCGGTCTCGGCGTCATAGCGCATCGGCTCGGTCAGGCGGCCTTGGTATTCCAGCCAGTAGTCACTCTGCTCCAGCAGCGCGGTCACGCTGTGCTTGGCGAAGAAGGCGGCGTCCACGCGGCGTTTGGTGGCTTCCCAGTTGACCGCTTTGGCGCCGTTCTCGCAGAACTTGACCATGCCGCTTTCCGGCGAATCGCCCCAGGCGCAGCCAGGGCAGTCGAAACCGCCGTTCTGGTTGGTCTTGAGCATCATGCGCAGGTTTTTCATGGCGTTGTCGCTGGTCAGCCAGGCCTGCGCCACGCTGATCAGTGCGCCCCAGCCGCCGGCCGGGCCTTTGTAAGGCTTGTAGCGCGGGGTCGGGGTTTGGTCGGCTTGGTGATGCATGCTCATGGCTGGTTCTCCATCGCGGGGCTGTAAACCCGCGGCGCACTTTTCTGCGGCAGGTGGATGAGATTGAGGTTGTGCCGGCGTGCCCATTGCAGGGCCAGGCCGGTGGGCGACGACAGGCTGACCAGGGTCTGGATGCCTGCGCGCAACACTTTTTGAATCAATTCGAGGCTGCAGCGGCTGGTGACAATGGCCAGGCCGCCGTCGGTCGGAATTTTTTGGCGGATCAGCGCGCCGATCAATTTATCCAGGGCGTTATGCCGGCCGATGTCTTCGCGGCCCATCAGCAACTCGCCCTGGTCATTCATAAACACCGCCGCATGCACCGCGCCGCTGTATTGGCCCAAGGGTTGAAACGCGCTGATACGTTGGCGCAGGCCGTCGAGCCATTCGGCTGGCGGCAAGGGCGCACCGGGCAGCACTTGCAGGTCCGGCAGGGCTTGTTCTACGGCTTCTACACCGCACAGGCCGCAGCCGCTGGTGCCGGCCAACTGGCGGCGCTGTTGCTTGAGGTTCCAGAAGGCGCGGCTGGAGATCTGCACTTGAGCGTACTGGGCAGAGCCTGTGCCAGTGAGTTTCAGATCATAAATGTCGCTAACGTCGGTGATAATGCCGCTGCCGATGCTGAAACCGACGATAAAGTCTTCCAGGTCGGTGGGCGTCACCAGCATCACCGCCTGGCTGATGTCGTTATAGGCAATCGCCAACGCCACTTCTTCGGCCAATGCAGTGCTGGCGATTTCAGTGTGTTCGAGATTGCAAAACTGGTAGCTCTGGCTGGCGGCTGGCGCGGGCGTTTCGAGGGCAGGCGCCGCGCAGACTGGGCGCTTGGCGTTCATGGGGCAGTACCACCGAGGGAATGATCAATCTTTAGACTAGGCGCGACAAAGGGTCGCGTCTAATCGGCTGTACTGATCTATTGATAGATGGCGTCGATCACGGCGTCTGTAGTGGCCTTATTCCAGGCAGCGCAGAGGCTAGCGTGTTTGGGTCTTTGGCCGGCCTGGAACCCAAGTCTGCAGGACTGGTCTAGTCTTGGGCATCTGGAACTTAAATCCCAAGGAGAGCGCACCATGAGTATTCTTAGCTTTGTTAAGGAAGCAGGCGAGAAGTTGATTGATCTGTTGACGCCGGGTAATGCCAACGCGAGTGAGCAGTTAAAAGATCACGTGGCCAAGGTCGGGTTGGGTAATCCCAAAGTGCAAACCACCGTCGACGGTGACAAGGTGACCGTGACAGGTGAAGTCGCCAGCCAGGAAGAGAAAGAAAAAATACTGCTGGCGCTGGGCAATGTTGCCGGCGTTGCCAGTGTTGATGACCAGATTACCGTTTCCGGTCCTGTCGTCGCTGCAGCCACCTTTGTCGTGGTGAAGAAGGGCGACACCTTGAGCGCCATTTCCAAAACCGTTTATGGCGATGCCAATCTGTACAACAAGATTTTCGAGGCGAACAAGCCGCTGTTGTCCCATCCGGACAAAATCTACCCAGGCCAGACCCTGCGTATTCCAGCCAAGTAAGCGCGGGACCTGTGGAGCGAGCGTGCTCGCTCCTACAGCCCAACAATCAATTCCCGGTAATCCCCAACTGCCGCAAACTCCCCTGTGTCCTTTGGCCCCTTCTTGCTGTCCGGCTCTTTGACCGCCAGCAAATGCCCCACGCCAAACTCGCGCGCACTGCGCAGGATCGGCAAGGTGTCATCAATAAACAGGCTGCGGGCCGGGTCGAACTGGATGTCGGCTTGCAAGGCATCCCAGAATTGCTGGTTTTCCTTGGCGAAACCGTAGTCGTGGGAACTGATCAACCGCTCGAAATACGGCGCCAGTTCAATGCGTTCCAACTTCAATGACAGCGAATCACGATGGGCGTTGGTGATCAAAATCACACGCTTGCCGGCCTGTTTGATCGCCGCCAGAAAGGTGTCCGCGTCCGGGCGCAGGGCGATCAGGTGCGCGGTTTCCAGTTTGAGTTCGCGCACCGGAATATTCAGCTCGGCACTCCAGAAATCCAGGCAATACCATTGCAACTGTCCGGCGTTACGCTCGAACAGCGGCTGCAACTCCATGTCGGCCATGGCCCGGCTCACGCCGTGCAGCTCGGCATAGCGCTGGGGCAGGTGCTCCATCCAGAAGTGGTTGTCGAAGTGCAGGTCGAGCAAGGTGCCGTCCATGTCCAGCAGGACGGTGTCGATGGCGTGCCAGGGCAAAGAGGGCATGGGGCGTTCTCATGTAAGTAAAGATATCCGACACAGACAATCGGAAAAGCCACGGTATAGTAACCCGATCACGCCAAGGAGCCGCTTATGCGCCAGAAACCCACCGTCCTCGCCCGCGAAATAGTCGCCAGTAGCCGTTTGTTCCGCGTGGAGGAAGTGCAATTGCGCTTTTCCAATGGCGTTGAACGGACCTACGAGCGCCTGGTAGGCCGCGGTGCCGGTTACGGCGCGGTGATGATTGTGGCGATGATCGATGCCGACCACGCGTTGCTGGTGGAAGAGTACTGTGGCGGCACCGACGAATATGAATTGTCGTTGCCCAAGGGCTTGATCGAACCTGGCGAGGACGTACTGGCGGCGGCCAACCGCGAACTCAAGGAGGAGGCCGGTTATGGTGCGCGTCAGTTGGAGCACATTACCGAGCTGTCCTTGTCGCCTGGTTATATGAGCCAGAAAATTCAGGTGGTACTGGCCACCGAGCTGTATGAAGAACGCCTGGAAGGCGATGAACCTGAACCGATGCGCGTTGAGCGCGTCAACCTGCGCGAGCTGTCGATGCTGGCGCAAAACGAGCAGTTCAGTGAAGGCCGTGCATTGGCGGCCCTGTATTTGGTACGAGACCTGTTGACCCAGCGTGGAGCTTTTGTCGCATGAGCGAACTGTTTTTAGGCCATCCGTTTATTGCCCCTGTGATCGAGCTGGCGCGCCAGGCGGGTGAAGTCATCCTGCCGTATTGGCGTGCGGACGTGGCGGTCACCTCCAAGGCGGATGATTCGCCGGTGACGGCGGCCGACCTGGCGGCTCACCACCTGATTCTGGCGGGCCTTACCGCCCTGGACCCGAGCATTCCGGTGTTGTCCGAAGAAGACGCCGATATCGACCAGACCGTGCGTGCCGGCTGGCAGCGCTGGTGGTTGGTGGACCCGCTGGATGGCACCAAGGAATTTATTTCCGGCAGCGAAGAGTTTACCGTCAACATTGCGTTGATCGAACAAGGCCGCGTGGTGTTTGGCGTGGTATCGATGCCCACCAGTGGGCGCTGCTACTTCGGTGGCGCAGGCCTGGGCGCGTGGCGCTCGGACGTGAGCGAGGCGCCCAAGCAGATCCAGGTACGCCAGACCCCGGCGGCCGGTGAGGCCTTTACCGTGGTCGCCAGCCGCCGCCATAGCAGTCCGGAGCAAGAGCGCCTGCTCAGCGGCTTGAGCGAAGGCTTGGGTGAGCTGAAGCTGGCTAATATCGGCAGCTCGCTGAAATTCTGCCTGCTGGCCGAAGGCAGTGCCGATTGCTACCCGCGCCTGGCGCCGACGTCGCAGTGGGACACGGCCGCAGCCCAGGGCGTGCTGGAAGGGGCGGGTGGTGAAGTGTTGGAGTTGAATGGTGCGCCGTTCAGCTATCCGGCGCGGGCTTCGTTGCTCAATCCGTTCTTTCTGGCGTTGCCGGCCAAGGCCGCATGGCGCGAAAGGTTACTGACTTTGGCCAGATCTTAAAGCCACAGCAAATCAAAATGTGGGAGCGGGCTTGCTCGCGAATACGGTGTATCAGACACATATACAGTGACTGGCACTCCGCTTTCGCGAGCAAGCCCGCTCCCACATTTGGTTTTGTGTTGTGGCAGTTAGCGGTGCAGGACGTATTGGCCAGTAAAGTTGACTGCTCGTTCTTCACTGCCCTCATTCACAATCCACGTCTCTAACGCCAACCGCGCTCGGCCATAGCGCTGGTACGTCGCCACAAAGCGCTTCCACACCTTGTCTTCCGGCGCCGCGCAAATGGCAATCGCATCCTGGGTCACTGGCAGCGGATAACTGATCTGCCCTTCCTGAATCACGATATGCCCGTCTTCAATGCCGTCTTCGCGCAGCTTCAGGTGCAGCCAGCCCCAACCCGCCAACACGGCGCCGCAATAGAGGCTGCCGCCAAACATGGTGCTCTTGTGGTTGATATTGGCCTGCAGAGGCAGGTGCAACTGCAGTTGGCTGTGTTGCCAGTCGAGCACCTTCAGGCCCATTTCCCGGGTGAGGGGAATGTCGTGGTGAAGGATCGATTCCAGGTAGCGGCTGTCGCGGTTCATGGCGGTCTCTTGGCGGGTCATTCGTCGTCGGCGCTGTGGCTGGCGCTGTCGGCGAAGTTCAGGCCGTGCTTGCGCAGTTTGTCGTGCAGGGTTTTGCGCGGGATGCCCAAGGCTTCGGCGAGGCTGCGCACCGAGCTGTGGGGGCGGGTCAGTTCGGCGGCGATCAGGCTTTTTTCGAACTGCTCGACCTGATCGCTCAAACCGCCAGAGGTTGACGTCAGCACGCCCGCAGCGGGGTTGTCCGCCGTGGCATCGAGTGCCAGTTCCAGCCCAAGGGCAAAGCGCTCGGCTGCATTTTGCAGTTCACGCACATTGCCCGGCCAGCTGTGGCGCAACAGCAGCGCGCGTTGGCCCGGTTGCAGCTCGTGCAACGGCAGGCCATGGCGGCTGCTGGCCTCGTCGGCAAAATGCTGGAACAACATCAGTGCGTCTTCACCGCGCTCGCGCAGTGGCGGAATGCGCAGCGGTGCAACGTTGAGACGGTAATACAAGTCGGCCCTGAAGCGTCCCTGGTCGGCGGCCTGGCGCAGGTCTTCCTTGGTGGCGGCGATGATGCGGATATCCAGCGGGATCAGCTGATTACCCCCCAAACGCTCGACCACACGCTCCTGCAACAGGCGCAGCAGCTTGACCTGCACGTCCAGGCTCATGCTTTCGATTTCATCCAGAAACAACGTGCCGCCATTGGCGAATTCGAACTTGCCGATACGGCGCTTCTGCGCGCCGGTAAAGGCGCCGGGCTCGTGGCCGAACAGCTCGCTCTCCACCACCGATTCCGCCAGGGCGCCGGCGTTGATTGCCACAAACGGCCCGCTGCGGCGGCTCGACAGGTCGTGCAGGGCGCGGGCCACGACTTCTTTGCCGGCGCCGGTTTCACCGAGGATCAGCACGTCGGCACGGGTCGCCGCCAGGGCGCCGATCTGTTCACGCAGGCGCAACATCTGCGGCGAATGCCCGACCAGCCGTGTGCTCAATTGCTGGCGATCACTGAGGGCCAGGCGCAGGCTGCGGTTGTCCAGCACCAGGCGGCGCAGGGCCAGTGCGCGGCGCACGCTGTCGAGCAGCGCATCACTGGCGAAAGGTTTTTCGAGAAAGTCATAGGCCCCGGCGCGCATGGCCTGCACCGCCAGCGGCACATCGCCGTGGCCGGTTATCAGCAACACCGGTAGGTCCGGGTCCTGGCCGTGCAGTTCGGCCAGCAGCTCCAGGCCGTCCATGCCGGGCATGCGGATATCGCTGACCACCACGCCCGGCCAATCGCGGGACAGACGCGCCGTGAGGCCCGTGGCTTCGCCCAGGGTCAGGACTTTAAGCCCGGCCAGGTCCAGGGTCTGGCACAGGGCCTGACGCAAGTGTGGATCGTCGTCGATCAACACCACCTGGATCTGGTTATCGATACTCATACACTGCGGTCCTCGGACGGTTGCAGACTCACGCCCGGCGAGCCGGCACGCAATTTCAGGGTTAACAGCGCGCCGCCTTCCTTGTGGTTGGCGAACAACAGTTCGCCGCCAAAGGCACGCATCAAGGTGTCACAGATCGCCAGGCCCAGCCCCAAGCCCTGGGTGCGGGTCTTGGTGGTGTAGAACGGCTCGCTGGCGCGGCCCAGGGCTTCCATGCAAAAACCTGGGCCGTTGTCGCGAATGTACAGGTTGACGCCCTGTTCGGTGGTTTGGGCACTCAACCACAGTTTGCGCGGCGGGCCTTTTTCGGTGAGGGCGTCGAGGGCGTTGGCCAGCAAGTTGCCGAGCACCTGGCGCAGGCGGGTTTCGCCGGCTTGCACCCACAAAGTCGCCTCGGGCAAATCGCGGATCAACTCCACTTCCATCGAGCGCCGCCGCTTGGCCAGCAACGCCAGGGCATCGTCGAGTGCCGGTTGCAGGGCCACGCTTTCCGGGGCGTGGCGGTCGCGGCGAGCAAAGGCGCGCAGGTGCGCGATGATCGAGGCCATGCGTCCGGTCAGTTCGCTGATCAGCTTGAGGTTGCCACGGGCGTCGTTGGTGCGCTCGTGGTCGAGCAGGATCTCGGCGTTTTCCGCGTAGCTGCGGATCGCCGCCAGCGGCTGGTTGAGTTCGTGGCTGATACTCGCCGACATGGTGCCCAGCGCCGACAGCTTACCGGCCTGTACCAGGTCATCCTGGGCGCGCACCAGTTCCTGCTGGGCGTGTTCACGCTCCAGCACTTCCTGTTTGAGGCGGCGGTTGAGGCCTTCGAGGTCGCTGGTGCGCTCGATCACACGCGCTTCCAGCTCGCGGCGGGCCTTGGCTTCGAAGGCGATGCGCTCCAGGTAATGGCGACGGCGCTGCATCATCAGACCCAGCAGCAACATCAGCACCAACAGCGTCGCACCACCAACGGCCACCACGGTGCGTACCGGGCGATTGATCAGCGAGCGCGGCGCGAGGATTTCTACGGTCCAGCCGGTCTCGGCGATGGCCGTGGATTGGCGCAGCCACGCCGTGGTGCTCAGCGCCAGCGGTTGCGGGTCGCGGGTCGGGTAGGGCTGGATGGCGATGATTGCCTGGCGTTCTTCTGCCGTGAGCGGTCGGGTCGCACGGAAGCGCCATTGCGGGCGTGAGGTGAGGATGACCACGCCGTTGTGGTCGGTCACCAGCAGTTGCTCGGGAGTTTTACCCCACAGGCTTTCGGTGTGGTCCAGGTCGACCTTGACCACCAGCACGCCGATTATTTTTGCGCCGTCACGCACGGCGGCGGCGAAGAAGTAGCCGCGTTTGGCCGAGGTGGTGCCCAGGCCGAAAAACCGCCCAAGGCGCCCGGCCATGGCTTCGCTGAAATAGGGCCGGAACGAGAAATTGCGGTCGACAAAACTGTCCTGCTTGTCCCAATTGGAGGCGGCGAGGGTCTTGCCGGTGGTGTCCATCAGGTACATCACTTCCACCCCGGCCTGGGCGGCGACGTCCTTGAGCAGCAGGTTGGCGTTGGTCAGGTTGGCGCTGACGTGGGGCGCGTCCAGCGCGGTGCGCAGGGCCGGCAAGTCACCGAGGATCTGCGGCAGCACTTCATAGCGGTGCAGGGTGCCGAGCAGGTTGGCGACGTACAGGTCGAGGGTTTGACGGTTCTGCCCGGCCAGTTCGCTGCGGTAATAGCGCTCGGCCAGATGCTCCAGCGGCCACAGCAGCGGTGCCAGGCACAACGCCAGTAAGGCGAGGCTGCGCCAACGAGGTCTACGCGGGAGGGGTGGAGTCATGGGAGTCATGCGCCTGTGGGGACAGGCGCATTATGCCTAGGGCCGGCGTGCAAGGCACTCGCCGGTCATGCAAACAGATCGGCGTCTGCCAAGGCCTTGCCGTTCTGATCCTTGGCGGACAGGGTTGGCGTGCCTTCAAACTGCCAGTCAATCTTGAGTGCCGGGTCGTCCCAGCGAATACAACGCTCAGCCGAAGGCGTGTAGTAGTCAGTGGTCTTGTAGAGGAACTCGGCATGGTCGCTGAGCACCACAAAACCATGGGCGAACCCCTCTGGAACCCACAGCTGGCGGTTGTTTTCGGCGGACAGGCGTACGCTGGTCCACTGGCCGAAAGTGGGCGAGCTGCGGCGGATATCCACCGCCACGTCCAAGACCTCACCGGCGGTTACCCGCACGAGTTTGCCCTGGGTGTTTTCTATCTGGTAGTGCAAGCCCCGCAGCACGCCCTTTTGCGAACGGGAGTGGTTGTCCTGCACAAACTCCAGTTGCAGGCCGGTGGCTTGGGCAAACGCCTTGGCGTTGAAACTCTCATAGAAAAAGCCACGTTCATCGCCAAATACCTTCGGCTCGAGGATCAATACTTCGGGCAGCTTGGTCGCGATTACATTCATTGGTTTCCCTCGCCGGGTGAACGGGTCGTGTGATCAGAACTTTATGCGATCAGGTCTTTTGGGTCGGTATTGCCCAGGCGCTCGCCTTGATAGCTGCCGTCCTGGACCCTGCGGCACCAGTCCAGGTTATCGAGGTACCACTGCACGGTTTTGCGCAGGCCGGTTTCAAAGGTTTCTTCCGGGACCCAGCCCAGCTCGTGTTCGATCTTGCTCGCGTCGATCGCGTAGCGCTGGTCGTGGCCCGGGCGGTCTTTGACGAAGGTGATCAGGTCGGTGAACTTCTCCACACCGGCCGGGCGCTGTGGCGCCAGTTCTTCGAGCAGGCCGCAGATGCCGCGCACCACATCGATGTTCTTCTGCTCGTTGTGACCGCCGATGTTGTAGGTCTCGCCCACCACACCTTCGGTGACCACTTTGAACAAGGCGCGGGCGTGGTCTTCGACGAACAGCCAGTCGCGGACCTGCAGGCCGTCACCGTAGACCGGCAGCGGCTTGCCGGCGAGGGCGTTGAGGATCACCAGCGGGATCAACTTCTCAGGGAAGTGGAACGGCCCGTAATTGTTCGAGCAGTTGGTCAGCAGCACCGGCAGGCCATAGGTGCGCTGCCAGGCGCGCACCAGATGGTCGGAGGCGGCTTTACTGGCCGAATACGGCGAGCTGGGTGCATAAGGCGTGGTTTCGGTGAACAAGTCGTCCACACCGTGGAGGTCGCCGTACACTTCGTCGGTGGAAATATGGTGGAAACGGAACGCGCTCTTGGCCGGTTCCTCCAGGCTCTGCCAATAGGCACGTGTGGCTTCCAGCAGGCTGTAGGTGCCGACGATGTTGGTCTGGATAAAGTCCGACGGGCCGTCAATGGAGCGGTCGACGTGCGACTCGGCGGCCAGGTGCATGATGGCCTGTGGCTCAAAGCGCGCGAGCACGGCGCTGACGGTGGCCTGGTCGATGATGTCGGCCTGCACGAACTCATAGCGGCTGTTGGCGGCGATGCTGGTGAGTGACTCCAGGTTGCCGGCGTAGGTGAGTTTGTCCAGGTTGAGCACTTCGTGCTCGGTGTGTTGAATCAGGTGACGAACCAGGGCAGAACCGATGAAGCCGGCACCGCCGGTGATGAGAATGCGCATTCAGAGAGCCTTTTTTCCAAGACAGACATTAAGCCAGAGCATAGCTTGAGTTGCGCAGCGGGGCGGCGCAAGCGTGCGGCGGTGTGAGGGGGTTGCCTTCTGCCCTCGGGTAATGGCGATATAGACGCTTAAAAAAACCGAGGTCGTCACAATGTTGCTCGCCACGTTGATCCATCGCGCCAATTTGCCTTGCCCACACGTAGACGCACAGCAGGCGGCACAGCTGCTCGAACACTATTACGGGCTTACCGGCACCTTGCACGCACTGGGCAGCCAGCAAGACCTCAACTACCGCGTCGACAGCGAGCGCGGCCGGTTTGTATTGAAAATTTGCCGGGGTGATTACGCCGCAGTCGAGTTGCAGGCACAGCACGCGGCCTTCAACGCGCTGCAGGCGCATGCGGATGTTCGCGTGCCCAAGGTCATCAAGGCGCTCAGCGGTGACGAGTTACTCACCGTGGCGCTGGGCTGGCAAACCCTGCATGTGCGCCTGCTCGATTACATCGAGGGCCAGCCTTCGACCCATCTGCCGCATCTGGGCCGCGCGGTGATCGCAGGCTTCGGCGACCTGTGTGGGCGGATGAGCCTGGCGCTGGCCCCGTTCACCCATCCAGGCCTGGAGCGCACCTTGCAATGGGACCCGCGCCACGCACAGGCGCTGATTACCCACCTGTTGGGCACATTGGAAAACCTGCCCCAGCGCACGGCGCTGGTGCAGGTGGCCGAACAGGTCGGCCGCCGCCTGCCGCCGCTGGCCGAGCACCTGCCATGGCAGGCCGTGCACATGGACATCACCGATGACAATGTGGTGTGGCAGCGTGATGCCCAGCGGCATTGGCAGGTTCAGGGCGTGATCGATTTCGGCGACCTGGTGCACACCTGGCGCATTGCCGACTTGTCGGTGACCTGCGCGGCGCTGCTGCACCATGCCGACGGTGATCCCTTCGCGATTTTGCCGGCGATCCAGGCGTGTCACGCGGTCACGCCGCTGGCGCGTGCAGAGTTGCAGGCATTGTGGCCGCTGATAGTCGCCCGCGCGGCAGTGCTGGTGCTCAGCAGCGAACAACAGCAACGCCTGGACCCGGACAATAGTTACTTAAAGAAAAACGCCGAGCACGAGTGGGAAATTTTCCATGTGGCGACCTCCGTGCCCTTCGAGTTGATGGAGGCCGCCATTTTGAGTTGCGTCGGTGAAGCGCTGACGCCGCTTGCCGATCAAGACTTCGCGCCGCTACTGCCAGGCCTGGTGGGTCGTGAGTTTGCGTTGATTGACCTGGGCGTCCTCAGCCCGCATTTTGAGGCGGGCAATTGGGAGGCGCCCGGCATCGACCGGCGGTTGCTGGATGAAGCCGCAGCGGTGCATGGCTTGGCAGCCAGCCGTTATGGGCAATATCGGCTGTCGCGAACCTGCGCCGACAGTGACGTGGAGCCGGAAACTTTTCCCCTTCACGTGGAATTGCACCTGCCCCATGGCACCGTGCTGGAAGCGCCTTTTGCTGGCACGTTGCGCCACGGCGACGACGGTGTGCTGTGCGTACACAGCGCCGCGTTGAACCTGCGTTTATGGGGTGTTACCACGGCCCTTAAGGCAGGCGCGGTGCTGGTGGCAGGGCAGGTCCTGGGTGAGGTGCACGCGCCGCTCACCGTGCAGTTATGCCGCGTCGACCTCGAGCCGCCGTTGTTCTGCACGCCGTCCCGGGCGCAGGCCTGGCAGGCCCTTTGCCCATCGCCGGCGACGCTGCTGGGGCTGGCCTGTGATGCGCAGCCGGAGTTGGACCCCGAAGACCTGTTGGCGCGGCGCGATGCCAGCTTCGCCCGCTCGCAGAAACACTATTACGTCGACCCGCCGCGCATCGAGCGCGGCTGGCGCAACCATCTGATCGACATGCAGGGCCGCTCCTACCTGGACATGCTCAACAACGTCGCCGTGCTTGGCCATGGCCACCCGCGCATGGCAGCGGTGGCGGCGCGGCAATGGTCATTGCTCAATACCAATTCGCGCTTTCACTACGCGGCCATTGCCGAGTTTTCCGAGCGCTTGCTGGCGCTGGCACCTCAAGGTATGGACCGGGTGTTTCTGGTCAACAGCGGCACCGAGGCCAACGACCTGGCCATCCGCCTGGCGTGGGCCTACAGCGGCGGGCGCGACATGCTCAGCGTGCTGGAGGCCTACCACGGTTGGTCGGTGGCGGCGGATGCGGTGTCCACCTCGATTGCAGATAACCCGCAAGCCCTGAGCAGCCGCCCGGACTGGGTGCACCCGGTGACCGCGCCCAATACCTATCGCGGCGAATTTCGTGGGCAGGACAGTGCGCCCGATTACGTGCGCAGCGTGGAGCACAACCTGGCAAAGATCGCCGCGAGTCAGCGCCAACTGGCAGGTTTTATCTGCGAGCCGGTGTATGGCAACGCCGGTGGCATTTCGCTGCCGCCGGGTTATTTGCAGCAGGTGTACGCCTTGGTGCGCGCCCAAGGCGGCGTGTGCATCGCCGATGAAGTGCAGGTGGGTTACGGGCGCATGGGCCACTTTTTCTGGGGCTTCGAAGAGCAGGGCGTGGTGCCGGACATCATCACCATGGCCAAGGGCATGGGCAATGGCCAGCCGTTGGGCGCGGTGATCACCCGCCGGGAAATCGCCGAGGCACTGGAGGCCGAAGGGTATTTCTTTTCGTCCTCAGGCGGCAGCCCGGTGAGTTGCCGCATCGGCATGGCCGTGCTGGATGTGATGGAGGAAGAAAAGCTGTGGGAAAACGCCCAGGTGGTGGGTGGGCACTTCAAGGCGCGCCTGGAGGCGTTGATCGAGCGTCACCCGTTGGTCGGCGCGGTGCACGGGTCCGGCTTCTACCTGGGGCTGGAGTTGGTGCGTGATCGGCACAGCCTGGAACCGGCCACTTCCGAGACGGCGCTGCTGTGTGATCGCCTGCGCGAGTTGGGGATTTTCATGCAGCCGACCGGCGACTACCTCAACATCCTCAAGATCAAGCCGCCGATGGTGACGTCTAAACGCAGCGTGGATTTCTTTGTCGACATGTTGTCGAAAGTGCTCGATGAGCAATTGTAGGTTGTCGATTGTTATCGGCTAAAGGTTGTCATATTTGTCGACTATGATCTTTTATCACTTTTAAAGCCGATTTTTATCCGTTATAAAGTCGGCCTTCACCCCATTCGGAGTCCTGAACGCCATGACCACCCTGCACAGCACACCTCGCGCCGATGGCTTCTACATGCCCGCCGAATGGGCGCCGCAAACCCAAACCTGGATGATCTGGCCCGAGCGCCCGGACAACTGGCGCCTGGGCGGCAAGCCGGCGCAGGCCGCGCATGTGGCGGTGGCCAAGGCCATTGCGCGCTTTGAACCGGTGACGGTCGCGGTGTCTGCCGGCCAATACGAGAACGCCCGTGCGCGCCTGGATGTGCCCAATATCCGCGTGGTGGAAATGTCCAACGACGACGCCTGGGTGCGCGACACCGGCCCGACCTTTGTGATCAATAACAGCGGCGAAGTGCGTGGTGTGAACTGGGATTTCAACGCCTGGGGCGGCTTTGACGGCGGCCTGTATGCGCCGTGGAACCGCGATTCGCAGGTGGGCGGCAAGATCCTCGAGATCGAGCGCGCACCGCGCTACCGCACCGAAGGCTTCGTGCTGGAAGGCGGTTCGATCCATGTCGACGGCGAAGGCACGGTGATCACCACCGAAGAGTGCCTGTTGAACCGCAACCGCAACCCGCATCTGGACCGCGCGGCGATCGAAGCGGTGCTGCGTGACCATTTGGCGGTGGATAAAGTCATCTGGTTGCCGGACGGCCTGTTCAACGATGAAACCGACGGCCATGTGGATAACTTCTGCTGCTACGTGCGCCCCGGCGAAGTGTTGCTGGCCTGGACCGATGACCCGCAAGACCCTAACTACGCGCGCTGCCACGCGGCCATGGCCGTGCTGCAAAGCAGCACAGATGCAAAAGGCCGCTCGTTCACAGTGCATAAAATGCCGATCCCAGGCCCGTTGTATGCCACCGAAGAAGAATGTGCCGGTGTCGATCCGGTCGACGGCTCGCAGGAACGTAATCCGACTGTGCGCTTGGCCGGTTCCTACGTGAACTTCCTGATCGTCAACGGCGGCATCATCGCGCCGAGCTTCGACGACCCGCTGGACAGCCAAGCCAAAGAGATCCTGCAGAACCTGTTCCCACAGCACGAAGTGGTGATGGTGCCGGGCCGCGAACTGTTACTGGGCGGCGGCAATATCCATTGCCTGACCCAACAACAGCCGGCCCCGCACAAAAATTGAGTGCGGTTGTAACAGCGTTTGAGTGAACGCTAAGCGCTACCTGTTTATAGCGCTTACAGCAAGCCCGCAGCCTGGCTGGGTTGCGGGCTTTTTTGTGTCCGAATGCCTATAAACACGGGACATTGGCATAGCTCTTGTATCGGTGTTGCCACAGTGTCCCAAGGTGATGACTGCACAGTTCTGTCACAAACCTTGAGTAAGTTAGCCGCTCACGCAGTAGGAGAGAGCGCTGAAATGAATGCCGATATCAACCTGATCTACACGCGCCCGTTCCACCCGACGCGGGTTAGCGGTGATGCGATCCATGCGCTGGCGCTGTGGTTGAAGGCAAACGGCTCGCGACAGGTGAGGCAGCAACAGCCTGACGTGCGCAGCGTGATGAGCGAACGCTACCCGGCGGGGTTGTTCAGTGAGGATGAGCTGCAAGCACTGTGCGAACTCCTGAAAACCTGAAGAACACCCAAATTTGATCGTTCCCACGCTCCGCGTGGGAACGCAGCCCGGCACGCTCTGCGTCCCGCTTCTGAGGTCGTGACGCAGAGCGTCACAGGAGGCATTCCCACGCTCCGCGTGGGAACGCAGCCCGGGACGCTCTGCGTCCCGCCTCTGAGGTCGTGACGCAGAGCGTCACAGGAGGCATTCCCACGCAGAGCGTGGGAACGATCAGCCCGCACCCACATTTGAATTGTGATTGGCTTAGAAGCTGTAGGTGCCTGTCACTACCAGGCTACGCGGCTCGCCCGGTTGGATCTGCGCTGCGCTGGTGGCCGAGGCGTAGTAGTTTTTATCGGCGATGTTGTTCAGCGCCGCGCGCACGTCCCATTCTTTCTGACGGAACCCGGCCAGCGCATCCCAGCGGCCATAGCCTGGCAGCACCACGGTGTTGAGGTTGTCGGCGTAACGGTCGCCCACCAGGGTCAGGCCGGTTTCTGCGTACCAGCCCATTTCCGGTTTCCAGGTGATAAACAGGCTGGCATTGCGCTTGGCCACGTCGCTGATGCGCTTGCCTTCAAAGCCATTGTTGTCCTTCACCACCTTGGCATCCTGCAAGCCGATGCCACCGCGTACGTACCAGTTGCCGACGACTTTGCCGGTGGCGGTCAGCTCCACGCCGCGTGAGCGTTGCTCGCCGGTGAGCAGGGTGATGGTGCGGTCCAGTGGGTCGCTGGTGCGGCGGTTGTAGAGTTCCAGCTCGTACACGGCCAGGGTGGTGCTCAAGCGGTCGTCGAGCCAGTCGCTTTTAACCCCGATTTCCTTTTGCTTGGTCAGCTCGGGGCTCAGGTCGTTGACGGCGCCTGCGGCATTGGGGGTGATGCCGATCAAGCCGCCGCCAGCTGGCGAGAAGGTCTTGCTCCAGGAAGCATAGAACGAGTGATGTTCCAGCGGCGTCCAGACCAGGCCGATGCGCGGGCTGGTGCTGTGGCTGTCGACCGCCTGTTGGGTGTTGAGCAGCTTGCTGGTGGTGTCCACTTCAAAGTGGTCGTAGCGCAGGCCGGCCAGCACTTGCCATTGATCGTTGAGGCGCAGTTGGTCCTGCACGTAAAGGGCGCGACTTTCGACTTCGGTGTGGTTGTTGCTGGAAACACTCATGCGCCCGGTGTGACTCAAGTGGCGGTCGGGCTGGTTGAGGTCCAGGCTCGGCACGGCCTGGCCGCCACGGTTGGTGGCGGTAGCGCTGTACAACTTTGGATCACGGCGCTGGCTGCCCAGCTCCAGGCCGCTGAGCAGGCGGTGCTCCAGGCCGAAGGTGTCGAAACCGCCTTCCAGCTCAAGGTTGTTGAACACGTTGCGAGTGTTCAGGTCTTGTTGCCAACGCTGGCGCGAGACCTTGTTGGTTTTGGGGTCGTAGCCGACCTGGTAGGTGTTGTCGAAATCGCTGTCGAGCTTGAACACACCGAGGGTGTGGCGCAGCTGCCAGTTGGCGTTGATCTCGTAGGCCAGCTTGGAGCGCAGGGACTGGGATTTATCGTCGATGTAATCGCGGTTATCGAAGTAGGTCGTGCTGCGGCTCACATCGGCCGGGCGGCCGTTGACCCCGGGAATGCCACGGTCCGGCGTGCGGTTGTAACGGCTGTATTCGTACTGCACCAGCCAGTTCAGGTCCGGCGTCAATTGCCAGCTCATCGACGGCGCGAACAGTTGGCGATTGCCGCTCACACCGTCGCGAAAGCTGTTGTTGTCCTGGTTGCCCATGTTCAGGCGCAGGCTGATGTTATCCGTTGGGTCGGTGCTGAGGTCGGCATACAGGCTGCGCAAATCCTGGCTGCTGCCTTGGGCTTCAATGCTGGATGTGTGGCCCGCCTGGGGCAATTTGCTTACGCGGTTGACGATCCCACCCTGGCCGCCACGCCCGTACAGTACGGCGGCCGGGCCTTTGAGCACTTCGATGCGCTCGATGTTATGCAGGTCGCGCACGTACTGGCTGTCGTCGCGGATGCCGTCCAGGTAGAAGTCATTGCTCGCGTCAAAACCCCGGATACGCAGGCTGTCGAAGCGCGTATCGGCGCCGCTGCTGACGTTGGGAATGCCGCTTAACGCCTGGCCCAGGTCGTTGGTGCCATAGGAACGCAGGCTTTCGGTTTTAACCGAGTCGATGGCCTGGGGCACATAACGCACCGAGGTGGCCGTGCGGGTGGCGGTGTTGGTCTCCTTGACGCGTGGGTCGTCTTCATCAGCTTCGGCGCTCACCGACGTTTCAGGCAAGACCGTGGCGGCGCAGGCGAAACCGGCAGACAGCAAAACAGAAAGCCCAAAAGTGATGGGCGTCAGGCGAGGGGCAGGCATTGGGAATGTGTCCAAAAGTGTTGGAAAGAGAAAAGCGTGCGAATGGTAATGCTTTGCATTTGCGCAGGTTATCTATTCCCAAACATGCCGCTGCTAAAAATGTTACATAATGTGTTTTCTTGACGAATCAGACGATTTTTCAGGCCTGAGCGAAGGCCTTGGAATGCACCGCTTAGAATTATTTCGCCTAAATACAGACGATTCACGAAATTGACACATAGTTCAACGCGCGCATAGGATTGCGCCCAACGCCTGTGGCTCACCGCCATGACTCATCCAATAAAAAAAGGCCCGCGGCAGTTCAGTCGTCCGCGGGCCTTCTTTTTTCTGGATAGCGTCGACACCAGAAAAGCAACACGGAGCCTGGTGTCACAGCGCGTACTCAACCAGTAATAAGGAATATAAGAAATGTTGAAGCAACGGATGAGTCTGATCGCTCTGGGGATTTTGAGCGCATCGACAGCAATGGCTAACGACCAGGAGCAATCCAAGGGTTTCGTGGACGACAGCCACCTGAACATCGCAGCACGTAACGCCTACATCAGCCGTGACTACAAAAACGGCAAGCAAGACAAAGCCGAATGGGGCCAGGGCTTCATCGGCAAGTTCGAGTCCGGCTTCACCCAAGGCACCGTCGGTGTGGGTGTGGACGTGATCGGCCAATACGCCATTCGCCTGGACGGCGGTAAAGGTCGCAGCGGCGCTGGCGGTATCGACTTCTTCAAGCAAGGCGACAGCGGCGAAGCAGCCAACGACCTGGCCAAGGGCGGCGCAGCCGTCAAGGCGCGCATCTCCAACACCGTGATCAAATACGGTCAGCAGATGCCAGCCGTGCCGGTCCTGCAATATGACAACTCGCGCCTGCTGTCGGAAACCTACGAGGGCACCTCGATCGTTTCCAAAGAGATCGCCGGCCTGCAACTGGACGCTGGTCACTTCACCAAGGAAGCCCGCAAGAGCGCCGAAGGTTCCGACAGTGGCGCGCTGAAAAGCATCGACTACATCGGTGGTAGCTACAAATTCACCGAAAGCCTGTCGGCCGCGTTGTACGCCTCCAACATGCAGGACGTGCTGAAGAAGCAATACGTCAACGTCAACTACGTGCTGGCCCTGCCAGAAAAGCAATCGTTGACCTTTGACTTCAACGGCTACAAAACCAAGCTGGACCGCAGCTTCGCCCTGGAAAACCAAGGTGACGCGGACGCCCGCGACAACAAAATCTGGAGCCTGGGCGCTACCTGGGCTGTTGGCCCGCACAGCTTCACCCTCGCTCACCAGCGCAGCACCGGCGACACCGGCTACCTGTACGGCGGCTACCGCAACGCTGGCGGTATCGGCGACGGCGGCAATACCATCTTGCTGGCCAACTCCTACTGGTCCGACTTCAACGGCAAGGACGAGCGCTCCTGGCAAGCAGGCTACGGCCTGGACTTCAGCGCCTTCGGCGTGCCTGGCCTGACCTACAACATCGCTTACGTGCGCGGCACCAACATTGACGACGGGTCCAACCGTGGCAGTGGCACCGAGCGTGAAATCTTCAACCAGTTCAAATATGTCGTTCAAAGTGGCCCAGCCAAAGACCTGAGCCTGCGCGCTCGTGCGTCGTGGTTGCGCGTCTCCAACAACGCCAGCAACTACAACGTAGGCGGTAACGAAATCCGTCTGTTCGCCGACTACCCGATCAACGTTTTCTAATTGATCGCAGGTCGCGCCTGATTCCAGGCAATAAAAAACCCCGACTGGTTCGGGGTTTTTTTATGTCTGCGTGTTGCACACGAACTTGTTACACCGCATCACTAATGAAGTACTCCGGCCCATCTTTATCCGCTCCAGGCGCAGGCCTAAATTGGCCTCACTGCCCGCCCATTGGAGCCAACACCATGCCCTTCGTCAGCCTGCGCATCACCCGTGACGGCGTGACCCCTGAGCAAAAAGCCCAAGTCATCGCCGAGTTCACCGAAACCCTCGAACGCGTGCTCAACAAGCGCCCGGACCTGACCCACATCGTCATCGAAGAAATCGACACCGATAACTGGGGCTACGCCGGCGTCACCACCACCGAATACCGCAAATCCCAAGCCCTTACCGGAGAAACACAATGAGCAAAGTCGTGATCATCACCGGCGCCTCCCAAGGCATCGGCGCCGCCGTGGTCCAAGCCTACCGCGCCCTCGATTATCGCGTGGTTGCCACCTCGCGTTCGATCCAGCCGTCCACCGACCCGAACATCCTCACAGTGCCCGGCGACATCGCCGCCCCCGCCACCGCCCAGCGCGTCATCCGCGAAGCTTTGGCCACCTTCGGGCGCGTCGACAGCCTGATCAACAACGCCGGCATCTTCATCGCCAAACCCTTTACGGCCTACACCCAGGACGATTACGCCAACGTGTTGGCGGTAAACCTCAACGGCTTTTTCTACATCACCCAACTGGCCATCGCCGAGATGGAAAAACACGGCGCCGGCCACATCGTCAATGTCACCACCAGCCTGGTCGACCACGCTATCGACGGCGTGCCTTCGGTACTCGCCAGCCTCACCAAAGGCGGGCTGAATGCCGCGACCAAATCCCTGGCGATTGAGTACGCCAAACGCGGTATTCGGGTGAACGCGGTAAGCCCGGGCATCATCAAGACGCCGATGCACGGCGAAGACACCCATGCGGCGCTGGGGCAACTGCACCCGGTGGGGCGTATGGGTGAAGTGAGTGATATCGCCCAGGCGATCACCTACCTGGAGAGCGCCGGGTTTGTCACCGGCGAGATCCTGCACGTGGACGGCGGGCAAAGCGCCGGGCACTGATACACCGTCACGCCCGGTCTAACCTGGCCGCGCGTTATCATCCCGAGGCGAGCGCCCGAAAAAGGCTTTATAGGCCCGACTGAACGCGGCCTCGGACTCATAGCCAATCGCAAAACCCACCTCGCCGATGCGACCTTCCTGCTTGGCGAGCATGCTTTTGGCCAGGGTCAGCCGCCACTCATTTTGATACCGCAAGGGCGAGCGCCCCACCAACGCGCTGAACCGCTCGCAGAAATTGGAACGCGACATACCGGCCATCTCCGCCAGCGCATCAATGCGCCACTGCTGGCCCGGCGCTGCATGAATAGCCCTCAACGCCCGCGCGATACGCGCATCCGACAACCCGCCCAGCCACCCCGACGCAGCCCCTTGCTGCACCCACGTGCGCAGGATGCGGATCACCACCAAATCAATCAGGCGTGAAATCATCAACGCCCCGCCCGGCTGCGTGTCATGGGCCTCAAGCAACATGAAATGCAGAATGCCTTCGGCCCAGGCCGCGGCTTCGGTCTGCCGAATATGGATAAGCCGGGGCAGGGCAAACAGCATCGCCTGAAAACTGCTCGCGTCGAACCAGAACCGACACACCACCACACTGGCAGGCCCATCGCACGCCGTCAGCGTCATGCCCGTAGGGTCGTGAGGCAGCAACAGCACATCACCCTGTTGCAGCGTCATCGGCGCCTGGCCGCCGCCCTCCAGTTGCAACTGGCCTTGCTGGAGCACGCAGATATGCGCGCTGTTTTCATCAAGATCGAGCGGCTGCTGGTCGGCCAACGTAGAGGAATACACCCGATCACCCGTCAGACGAATCTGCGCCAGCACCTGCGACAACAGATCGCCCTTGGCCAGCCCCTCCAACTGCATTTCTGGATGAATGATCAAGTTATCGAGGGGATTCATCATGTCTACCCGGCCACACCTTCACTAAGCTGATCCCCAGATCATAGCGCGCCGCCGCCATCGCAATGCACGTTTCCAGCGCCAGCCGTTTATGCACATCATCCACTTACAAGGGACACACACCATGTTCGGAATCTCCCCCCTCGGCTGGCTCCACACCCTCGGCAGCCTGCCCGCCATCCCACTGGCCGCCTACATGTTCATCCGCCACGGCCGCATCGTGCCCCGCTCAACACCCGGCAAGCTCTACCTGGCATCGATGCTGATCGGCGCCTTCAGCGTATTCCTGGTCGCCAAACAGCCAGTGAGCAACATCATCGGCGTCATCACCCTTGCCCTGCTCGCAGCCGGATATGCAGTAGGGCGCCTAGCCTGGCTGGGCCGTGCACGCGCATACCTGGAAACAATCTTCCTGAGCCTGACCGCATTTTTCCTGATGGTACCCACCGTATCCGAAACACTGCGCCGCGTGCCCGACGGGCACCCGTTCGTGACAGACCTGCAATCCCCCGTGCTGCTCGGCGCACAAGGCAGCATCGCGCTGGCGCTGGTTATTGGCGTGACAGCGCAGATGATCTACCTGCGAAAAAAAGGCGGGCGGTTCGCCTAAAAGCGCTTCTATGTGGGAGCCGGGCTTGCCCGCGATAGCGCCCGCCCGGCCACCCCATTTACCCCTTACTGCTCAGCATTGCAGGGCGACGCCAACACCTTCACCACATCATCAATCACCGCCTTGCTCATCTCCTGCAAATAATGCGACGCCCAGGCATAACGGTCCGTCTCCTTCGTCATCGCCGCGTCCTCTGCGAGCAACTTGGCGACGTGGAGCAAATCGGAAGCGTGGTGCAAGGCTTCATGCAGGGAAACGCCGCTGTTGACGCGGAACAGAGGTTGGTCGGAGTGAAAGGAGAAAGGGGTGACGCCGAGGGTGGTGAGGGTGGGTGGATTTGTTGCGGTCATTGGTGGAACTCCCATATTGAGTGAGAGCAGCACGATCGTTGTGAAAACGAATGCGTGGCGCTGTTGGCGCCTGCATCAAATCGGGTTCTCAGGCCCGGTCGCTGGGTGGTGGCGACGGGGGGAGGTTAGCGTGGTGAGGGGTGGGGAGCAATCGGGAAAATTGATGGGTTGTTTTTTCGGTCGGATCAGGTGGTGCGGATAGGTGGCTGGGGGAATTATTGGTTTTATGAGGGCGGCATAATTATTGGCTGGCCATAATTATGAATAAAGCCTGGGAGGCGGGGTTGAGGGTGGCTTTTGGTGGGCCGGTGGGTTTGGAGGATACGTCTACCGGGATTCATGTTGAGCTGAGCAAGGCATCATAGAAATCGAGATTTGGATTGAGGCAAGCAGCTCGAGATGTTGAGTGTGGACGCTTTTTGGGCATTTCGGCCAAACAGAGATCTGACTTTTTGCGGTTTCCCAAACCCCAGAAACAACAAAGCCTCGCATTGCGAGGCTTTGAGATATGGTGCGGCACCAGACGAACGGTGGTGGTCGGCGGGGCTAGGTTTTCTGCGGGTCTGGAATTCGCTGGAAAATTTGCCGTACCCCAACCGGTAACTATAAATAAATCAGCTAGTTATGGAATTCAGTGGAGTCGAGTCCGGGATTTATAAGGTATCAGCACGTTGTCGACCTGCACGTAAGTCATTCAGACGTGTCTATGAAACCAGCTGGGATTCAAACTGGTGAGACGAACAATTTAATCTAGGGCTGCTCCTCAACAAGGATTTCCTCTAGACGCTGCTGGTAGTGATCCTCCAGCCAACGCGCGGCCTCTTCGAACCAAGCCTTGGTCATCTCTGAATAGCATTCAGTCGCAGCACTCTTGCCTTCTAAATCACTCAATTTTCCTATCGCTCTCTGAATGCTGCGAGACCTGCCTGCGCCTGTCTCTGACATCGCTGCTTCAATATCATCCTGAATATATCGAAGCATTACCCTGAGGTTTAGCAAGTGCTTCGTTCGCTGCTGCACCAGTCCCTGTCGGTTTAGGGCGAGGGCCACGATGGTCTCAGCGCCGTACATATCCGCTGTATTGTTATTGTTGGTCGGTAAAACTAGGGCAGGGCATTGATCTGGAGTGACAGAAAAGTCAAAGAGCCATTGCAAGTGCTGAGTTGGATCACGTCGAGTAGGGTCTATTAGCAGAGCATCCTCAGCATTAAGGCAGTCACCGAGCTTAACTGCTCGAACCTTATTGATAGCGAATGAGTTTTTCTTGCCAATTGACTTGTTTTTTATGGCATTGATTGCTTTCAGTGCCATGCCTGGTACAAAGAGCTTATGACGTCGTCTTCGGTTACAGTCAATGCAACTATATAGAAGGTTCGTCCACTCGCTCGCTAGCCACCAGTAGCCAACATGGGTTGGATCTTCCTGGACTCCCCCTTTAGGACGGTAGTGTTCAATATCAGCTGGGCCGGTGGCAATAAATTCTGATTCACAATAGGCGCACTTTTCATGAAAAAGCTCCTTTAATGCATCCACAACATCGTCGCCCTTGTATGCAGCGAACTTAAACTTTTTTCTCGGCTTTTCGCCGTCAGCTAAAGGCGGAGCACTAAAGTAGGTTAACGCTAGCGGACGCTCATTAGCTCCTGCACCTGTAGCCGATGTCAATGAAGTAGGTGCAGTTACGGTCGTTCTGTCAACCTTGCGCATTGGTCTTCCTTGCACGAAGAGCCCTAAGTACGTCTTCCACCGCATCGCGACGCAATTCACTACGTTTTGCTGCATCCACGGTTCCGCGTTCGATTAAATACTCTCGATAAGCTTCGGAAACAATCTGCTGTCCAGGCGTATCGCCGATAACCGTAAGGGTTGCTGTAGATATTGATAGTTCGTCCAATCGGGCCTGCCTGTCAGGCGTTAGAGTTGCTCCAGACGAAAGCAAAGCATATTCCTCTAACTCCGCCTCAACGACAGGATCCGATGTGCTGACAAGTCCGAAATAGTCCGAAGTAAGCAGTTGCTCGGCGCGTAGCGACGACAGCTTGGGCAACCCCTCAAGAGTCTGAATCACCTTGTCTTCATCGCGAAACAATACCTTTACTTCGCCATCACGCATACCTCGAAGACATAGGGGGTCATGAGTGGTCGCTATAAACTGAACTTGCGGCATTGCACTGCGTAAAGCATTGATCACCTGCATCTTCCATCGAGGATGAAGATGTGTCTCAACTTCATCAATAAGAACTACGCCTCGAGCGAACTCAAGATTTCCCCAAACGCTCACCATCTCACGCATTATATCGACGGCCATGGCGAACAACGATTTATACCCATCACTCAGCCGATCAATTGGAGTCATGCGTTGATGAGCGGTCACATATATACGTCCCTCTTCATCCCGATGAATTTCGTCATCAGGCTGAAGCAACAGTATATCCCTCATAGCTCTCGCGACTGCGTTGAAGGTTTTCTCATCCTGCCTTTGCAGCCACCGCTCAGGGTGGGAAATTGTGGCGGAGGGCTCGAACAGAGTACGCAGACCAAAATGAGTTGCCGACTGCTTTCTTTTATCATCGAAGTAACGCCTTGCACCATAACCTAGAACTACACCTGACGGTTCGTCACTGCCATCGAACCAAGGACCGGCGCAAGGGATTACCAGCGTCACAATATCGCCTGAGGTGAACTCGACTTTGACGACCGCATCTTTCGTTCGCGTGTGCTTCCAGCCTTCGATTTCCCGTGCAATGAAGTCTTCAGCGTTGATCTTCAGCATATCTCTGAGTTCTTCACCCATAAGACATAGTGCGATTGCCTGCAGCACGCTGCTTTTTCCTACGGAGTTTTCTCCGATTAGCATTGCACATCCTTGGCCCTTTTCACCCTCAGAAATCTGAAGCGTGAGATCCAGTCTCTGAATGTCTTTAAAGTCAGAGATCTCCACTCTGCAGATCATTGAGACAGCACTAGATCCGCGAATATCTTTGAATGCGCCCGCCGTCTTTAAAGAGGGCAGTACAGGTTCTTCTCTGTCGTGTATAACCTGCACTATTCCTGTAGCTGAAATGCCCCTTTCTTCCAGAGCATCTAAAACTCTAGTTTCTCCAAACAACCGCGTGTCTCGCCACAACTCCTGAGCTAAGAAACTATTAAAGGCTGGTGATCGACGCCCTTCTGCTTGCATATATTTACTGTAGGTTTGATACAAGAAAATCCGTGCCGCTCCCGAGTAAACCGAGGCGTCATCAAGCTCTTTCCTCAGAGTATCTGCTATGTACTTTCCACCCTGCCGCAATACCTCCAAAAGTTCCGCACAGTGCTCAAATTTTTCTCTTCTGGCTGCGACGAGATTTTCTCGGTTCAGGTTCAGAACATCGATAGTCGCTTTTCCCCGCTTAGTCCTGCCGAAGGCAACCCCTTTCAGGTCAAAACGAAGATGACGCTCCGGCGTATCCAAGCAAGGGTCCAGCAGCAGTGCCGTTTCACTCCGACAAGCCTCGATCCAAGACGAAAGAACGGTAGCGCGAGGGCCATCTACAGGGAAAAGATTTCGCTTAGCCCGGTTACAGGAGACGCATGACAGGAAATGGTTGCTCCACTCATAAAGAAACCAGCCATAGTGATCTGCATTTTGCTTGTCGCCCTTTAAATTACTTGCCGCAGCTTTCGGCCTAAAGTGATCTATTTCACTTCCCGAGCCTCGGATGTCCGACTCGCAGTAAGCACACTTTCCATGAAAAAGCTCTTCAAGTGCTTCTTTCACTTGAGGCCTAGGAAGTTCCTCAAACGGTGCACGTCTAGTCGCTCGATACTCCGGATCGGAGCTATAGAACTTTGCCAAAAAACTTTGAGCATTTGCTGCTTGAGGGCTGCGAAGCCATTCAGGATAGCTAACACTTGATCTATTAACTTTTAACAAGGAACCCTTCTCCAGCTAATCTAGACGGCCTTTCGTTCGAGCTTACAGTTTCTATAGACTTTGTCGGGAAGCCTATCAGAGGTAGCATGCCCCAGTTGAACCGCATGACGTTAGATTTGTAATGCATGCTCAAGGTTCTGTGCCAGGCGAGAGTGTCCGGCTTTGAGCTGCTCTATGAAAGTTTCGGCACGCGTGTTATCTCTCGAACTGATTCGGTCCTTCCAAACGCTACCCAGCCATGTGGACAAACTGGCAATGATGGCGGCCGTGCAAAGAGTTAAAAATACTTCAACCATGTGGTGCGCTGCTCTCTAGCGAAAAGCGAATTGAAAAAAGTTGCATGCATCAGGCTTGCTTCGGTCCAAACGCCATGTCGTGGAGGCGCTTGATTCGCCGCCTCCATAGTTAGCGCATAACGCATCTTGTGTCCTAAAGCCCGCCACCTTATGTTGGCGAGCTTTTTCCATATCTACGGAGCGGTTGCGGTAGGCGTGGGGAGGGTAGATGTAGGCAACCCTGATTTACGGCTTTGGCTCGTACTCTTGCTGCGGCGTTCAATTTGGTCGCGCCAAGTTTCAAGAGCCATGATGTCAGCCAGCAATTCATCGGGCTCTGGCACAGCGACTCCTCCTACTATGGCCTTATCGTGTGCGTAATTTGAGCATTTGCTCATCCCAGAATTTACTTGTGCATAGTCGTTATCATCAACAATCACTTCTGACAATCGCTGGGTTTCGATGCCTTTACGAAAGCGTAGAACTACTCGGCGTAGCAGTACTTCCTCAACCGCGCGCTCCCAAGCCATCCGCAGGAAAAAATACGCTTCACCGGTCTGTTTACGGTGCGCATCTTCCTCGCCGTCTTTATGCAGTCTTGCGATGGTTTGCTGCTGAGCCTTGAGCGCTCCGATGCGTTTCGTTGTGTTTTTCCCTTCGAACGGTAGCTCTGGA
Organism: Pseudomonas onubensis; assembly: GCF_965653655.1. Classification (NCBI taxonomy): domain Bacteria; kingdom Pseudomonadati; phylum Pseudomonadota; class Gammaproteobacteria; order Pseudomonadales; family Pseudomonadaceae; genus Pseudomonas; species Pseudomonas onubensis. Next base: position 29,065 of record NZ_CBFHAZ010000048.1, read on the forward strand.
TTGGCAACCCCGAAGCCTTCGACACGCCTGGATAGGCTTTGTGTGAGTACGTTGACCCCTGCGGACTCAGCCTCCTCAGCTAGGACGCAAAGGAAGTAGATGTCATGGGTGAACACGATCACTTGGCGCCGAGCAGCTTCATCTACGAGTCGCGCAGCCACCCGCTCACGACGTCGGTGATCTAGGGACGATACTGGGTCGTCGAAAATAATACCGCCAGTGCTATCACTAAGCCCCACTTCAGCTAAAAATGAAGCTAATGCAACAGCTCGTTGTTCACCTTCGCTCAATAGGTCTCGGGGACTTCGGCTTTGCGGTAACTCCAGCTTTAGCTTATGCAATACCTTACCTTTCCCAGAGCGGCTTTGCAGAGCGACACGAAGTCCTCCAACCCCTAGCGCCTTGAACTCAGCATTAAGTGCATCCGCAAGCCCCTTTGAAATGATGCTTTCTGCCAACTCAGAGGACTTCAAGGAAATTGCGTTCGTCCTGAGCGCAGGCAAGCACTTTGTCAGTTTTGCCTGATGATTCAGCCGTGAGACAGCCGTAATGACAGCATCTTTGACTTGGCTCAGCTTTACTCTTGCATCAAGCTCATCCAGCTGCTTCTGCAATTTTGCTCGAGCCTGTTCATCAGATGCTTTATCCAGATTTACAGCCTCGGCATTTAGCTTGTCTGCGAGAGCCTGTAGCCTTTGGGCTGGATTGACCAATGCTTGCTCGGCCCCTTCCCAAATTTGTGTAGTCACCGCTGTCTTGATGGTTTCTCGGCGAGCTGTCAGAACTTGCTCGAAGGCAGCAGAATCCACCGCAAGTTGAGAGTCAAGTGTTTGAATTTCGCTGAGTGTAGCGTCGTCCAGACCGAGAGTCAGATCATGTGTACTTAGCGGTTTATACTGGGCAACCAATTCAGCGCGGCGAGCCTGAGAAGTTTTCTCTGCCTCTTGTTGAATGAAGGCTTCAAAGCGAGCCAAGCGATTAGCCCCCTCCATGAGCGGCTGCTGACACAGGGGACAGGACGCATCGCTTCCCAATGCAGGAAAGGTTTCATCCGGGTGGGACTCAGAGGAAAATTTGCGTGCGGCTTCGAATAGCTCACGCCAAGCTTCGCCTCCTGTTCCTGGCAGTAAACCTTCTTGTTCCTTGAACTGATTTGCAGCCAGCTCCGCAGCTGCTTTGGCGGTCAGGTAGGCGCTCGACAGACTGCGCAGCTTGGTAACGATTGCTTTATCCACCAACGTCGCCTTGTGGGTAGCATTCGTTGCAATGCCGCCAACTCGGCGCGCGAGTAACCTCAGTTGGTTAGCTTTTTCCTTGGGATTGTTTTCTTTTAGGCTGTTGCCTAAATCTGCGTGCAGGCTCAGTTCTTCAGGGGACAACGTGGCCAGTGCTTCAATCTGGGCAGGAGTAGTCTTGGCAGACAGCGTTGTGATTAATCTTCCGACAATCGTGTCACCGTGCAACGGAACAAACGCAGTCAGGTCAACTGCGTATTGTTTCTGCTCCGCCTCAATTGCGCTCTTCAATTGCTGATGGACACTTGCCAGTCGTTCAAAAACATCGAGTCCCTGAGGTACGTACGAAAAATCGTCTTCATTTACAAGATAAGCATTGGCGCAGCGTGAGTCGAAAATGGAGAGAGCAGATAGCTCTACGGGTGCAGCTCCGTCATTAACCCAGCGCACGTCTTGTACCGTACCGTTAACACCGATTTCAAAGATGGCTTCAGCCGAAGCAGCTTTGTCCACGGGTCGGTTGGCGTTGGGATAAATTACTTCAGTTTGATCACGCGCACGGCATGCGCGCTTGAGCACACGGGAGTAGCCTGATTTGCCCGAGCCATTACCGCCGTAAATAACGGTCAAGCCGGAAGGTGCGAAAGACAGGTTCTGGTTTTCGGCAATGGCATTAACATTTAGTAAGTTCTTCATTGCCCGCAATTCGACATGCATCGATGACTTTATCGGAGCGGGGATCTGATCGGATGCAAGCGGGCTTGGCGTGCGGCCTTTCGGGTCAGGAATACCATGAGCAGTCTTGAGCAAGGCTAGTAAGTCACCCAAATCCTCTGCAGTTAGAGTCTGTTTTGCTAACAGTCGTGCAACGCAATCGCTTTGCCAGGTAGGTAGTCCCTGGGTCCAGCTCAGTATTTCCTGCAATATCGACATGGAAACTCCTTTTTCTCTGGGGATGCGTGTTCGGATTTTTTGAAGGTCGATGTCAATTTGCCATGCGCCGTGGGATTGAGGAAGCGTTTCGATAAGTCGCCACTAAAACTCAAGACCCTTTGGGTCTGGTCGTCCTTATCTGGTCAGTTGAGGACTTCTGCTTAACCCTCGAACTGCCAGGGTTTTCCTAAGCGAAGAGTGAGAAAATGTATGGTCAGCAGATAGTAATAGCGCGTCGATTCCGCGTACGAGTTCACGTGGTGGTTTAGAAACCATGCGAGATGCTTTTGCTGCCATGCCCATGGATTATCTTTGTGCCAACGATTAGAGATCGCTACTTGAATGGCTTTCGCTTGGCGAAGGTGACGCTGGCGTGTGGAGTACGACCCGGTCAGAACACCCCCCAGGAACAGCTCCATATCGAATGGCTTGCTCATGCTCGACCCCCAATGTAAGCCGAGACCACGTCGATACGGCCGTGTCCCAGTTCATAGCTGATTTGTGCTCGGGCCTCCTGATCGAGGCGTCGCTCGAGCTGGTAGCACCTGCCACCGTTGATGGGTGCGAGATGCTGGGTGATTTGCTCATAGCGTTCGCACGCATAGGCGGCCCGCAATTCGTGGAAACCTTTGAGGTTGTGCGCATGGAGGGTGTCGCGGGCGGGGCGGACGATTCCCCGTTGGAAATCAAGGTGGCTTTCGTCCGGTGCAAGCAGGTTACAGCTACCGTCGGGCGAGACCTGTTCGGCAAACCTCAGTGCGTCACGAATATGATCATCCACCCAGATCCAGCGAGGTGCCGACGCACCTGAACGGCCACCTTTGGTGCCATCCTGGATGTTGATTTTGCCGTATTGTTCGGCCTCAAGTTTGAGGCGCGGAAGGTCGGCCAAGATGGCCTCGCGCAAGCGCATGCCGGTTGCTCGCGCCAACTGCGCGATGGCCGCGGCGCGCGGCTGCTGGTGTTCGCAAAGCACGTCGACGATCCGCTTCACCTGTTCGCGGTCTTGGCCTTGCGGCACAGAACGACGAACACTGTTGCGCCGCATTCCCAGCGCCTTACTCGGGCTCGGCACTTTCACATACTGATCACCGCGAAGCGCGGCCATGGTTCGATTCACACTGGACAACCGGTTTTGCGCAGTGGCGATAGCCAGCTCACCTTGTTCAACTTGTTGGCGCAGACGTCCGGCGTAATCCAGCAAGGTCTGCCGATCAATCTGCCGTGCATCATTAATTCCCGGGCCATCCTCCGACCGACACCAGCGCACGAACGTCTGCCAACGATCACTGTGTGCTTTGACCGTACCGTAATGCCCACCGCCAAACAGGTCTTTCAGTGCCTGCGGCCCGGCATAGCTCAATTGCCGGCCATAGCCAAAATTACGCCCTTTCCGTCTACCGACCAATCCCATGACCAAACTCCTCTGTAAGCCACACTTGTAAAACCTTCCCCACGTCATCCCGCCAAGAATGTTGAGTGTTATCAGGGATCAAGGCCCCTGCGACCTGTGAGGGTTGTCCACTAACGCGGGACTGGCGGCTCTTTACGACCGGGAGCCTGGGCATCTCATGATCTGGCCTCCTGAACACTTCCAAGGAAGTGGGCGGGTGGAGGCTGCATTGGCTGACGAGACCAACGCCGCGAGATCTTGAGCCGGGTGAAGGCAGTGATGCGATGACCGGGGCGTGCCTGACTGTCAGTCAGGTGCAGTCCATTCCCTGGGCTGCGGCACCATCATCTGCATCGCTGTTGCGGGTGACTTCGGTGTTTGTCACGCCGATTGTCACGAGGGGGAATGCCGCAAAGCCTTGTACGAGATGGGCTGCAGCAGCGGTACGAGCGCCCGTCTCTTTCCGGGAGAAAGAGACGGGCGCAGGTTGGCGCAAGGAAATGGCCAAGCGGATAGGTTGCTGCAAGACAGCTACGAAGGGGGATGAGTTGCCGCAGTGGGCACACTGGTAAAAGTAGGCATCCATCACATCGCTGTGACCGTGCGAGCCGCCGGACGCTAATCGCACTTTGGGAGAACCACCACGGTGTGGCGTAGCCTTAAAGGTTCTGGCTACCTGGGTTGCTGTCAACGACAGCGCTTTGCCCGATCTTTTCTACGCCTGTGGATAATTTGGGTCAAGGCTCGAATTTTCGGGGATTCTGCGGCTGTGGATGAAATTATCCACCGGTGGAAATCAGTGGTTTTCCACAGACAATTTGCGTGGGCTTTAGATTTTTTAAATGAGGTCCATCCAAGCAGGGCGGCTTTGCAGCCCCGCTTGGATGGACCCGCGTGGAAGGGCGGACTGCGGCGATCTCATTGGCTTACCCACGTTTGGATGCGCCATTTCTATTTTGTAGGGCAGTGATGTTGTCGCCGACTGGGTGAGCGAACTCGTGGGGAGTCACATGCCCATGGCGGTTGGCGTCGATGTAGTTGCTCCACCACGCCATGATCAGCCGGCGCTGTTCCAGAAATTCAGCTTTGTGGATATACGCGGCGCGCACGCGGTTGCGTTCCTTGTGGCTCATTTGTCTTTCGATGGCTGCGTCGGTCCATAATCCGGACTCCAGCAGGGCGCTACAGGCCATGGTCCTGAAGCCGTGGCCGCACACGTCCTTGCTGGTGTCATAGCCGACGTTGCGGAGCATGGTGTTCACCGTGTTCTCGGACATGGGCTTCCAGTACTTGTGGTCGCCCGGTAGCACCAACTCTGAAAAGCGACTGAGGCTACGCAGGCGCTCCAGTATTTCGATGACCTGCGGCGATAGCGGGACCATTTGAATGTCGCCGTTCATCTTGGTCCCCCGTGTGGAGTTGCGTACCCCTTCAATCGGTGCGCGCGTATCGGGGATTTCCCACATGGCGCGTTGAAGGTCGAACTCACTCCATCGCGCGAAGCGCAGTTCGCTGGAGCGGACGAATACATGCAACGTCAACAGGACGGCAAGGCGCGTCAGCTCGCGACCGTTGTAGTTGTCGATGCGGTGTAGCAGTTCGGGTAGGCGGTTGAGGGATAGGGCGGGGCGATGGACTGTGCGCGGCGCGTGAATCGAGCCTGCCAGATCCAGTGCAGGATTCATGGTGATCTGCCGAGCCCTTTTGGCCCCGCGCATGATGGTGGATAAGTAGTTCTGTACCCTCAACGCCACATCCATGGTGCCGCGTTCCTTGATGCGCTGGGTGATCTCTAGCAGGTCGTGGGTATCAAGTTCTGCGATGGGGCGTTGGCCGATCAGCGGGAAGACGTGGGTGCGCAGTCGGCTCATTACGGTTTTTGCGTGGCCTTCGGTCCAGCGGCGGGACATATCAGCGTGCCACTGCAGAGCAACGGTTTCGAAAAGCAGTGCCGCCCGCTGGGCTACGATCCTGGCCTTTTTCTTTTCTTCCATTGGATCGAGGTTGTCGAGCAGCAACGCCTTGGCTTCGTCTCGCTTACGTCGTGCGACGGAAAGGGTAACGATGGGGTAATTGCCGATGATGAGCGTGCCTTCCTTGCCGCTGGGCTTGGTGTACTTCAAGCGCCAGGTCTTCACGCCATTGGGTTTGACGAAAAGGTACATGCCGCCGCCGTCGAACAGTTTGTAGGCGCGTTCGCGGGTTTTGGCCGTGCGGCATTGCAGGTCGCTGAGGGGGATCGCTAGACGTGGCATAGGGGTACGCGCTCCTGACCGGGAAATCGCAGTACCCCTAACATACCCTCGGGGAAGGGGGATTTTGTTGGATCCCGACGGAGGGTTCTGGAACGAAAAAACCCGCCAAAGGGCGGGTTTTCTGGGCTTCCAGAGCATTCGGTGGAATGCAGTGGAGCCTAATGTGGTGCCGGCACCAGGAGTCGAACCCGGGACCTACTGATTACAAGTCAGTTGCTCTACCAACTGAGCTATACCGGCGTGTTAGGGCGACGATTATAGCGATTGCCAAGCTTCTGTAAACCCCTGAATTCTGACTATTTTTGCAGATACCAAGGTTTTTTTACGCTTGCTGCTTTTTCCTACCCTCGACAGCCTCAAATCCGACTCAATTGCCGTCGCCACACTGGTCGGTAAATTTCATGTACGCCAACACCTGCGTATCGCCTTTAGAGTCCAGATAGGTCATGCGCGCGTTCACCACGCCGCATCCCGAGCGGGTGTCTTCGGTGGTCGACAGCACGCGCTGAATATCCGGCTTATGGCTTGCCTCGGCATGGGCGGTGAAGGTCAAGCCAAGCAGGCTCGCGGCGATTAGGGTTTTCCAGTTGTTGGTGTTCATGGTGATGGCCTCGCAGGTGCAGTGGTGGGGTGAGGCCATTGAATGCCTGGGAGGTATCCGGGCTGTGTCGCGCAGGGCGGGTTTTGTTTCGTTGTGTATGGCGTGTGGATCTGTGTACTTGTTGATACGAACGGCGCGCTTGTATTGGTTAAAAAACACACGGTGATCGCCTAGTGCGTTGTTTTATAGGTGTATATCTCCTGGCAAAAGAAGAGCCATAAAAATGGCGCCATGCCGCTCATCTGAAAGGTTTTGGATACAAACACCAGAATACTGACACCATCACTGTGATATCACACAATGCGGCCCAGTTATTCATTGGCCCAACAGGGAGGAGCAGCCAGTGGGGCGTGCAGATCACATCACCAAGCTATATACCGCGCTGGCTGAGCCTTCTTTGCGGGAGTCGCAGGTGGCGGTGCCTTTTCAGCAGTTGCTGCATCAGCTGAATCAGGGCGCTGCGCCCTATCGCCATGAGGCGGTAGAGGGGCCGCGTGGCGTGGTGTATACGGATGCGGTGGCGCCCAAGGTCGTGGTGGTGGTTTCCGCCACCGGCGGTGTGGGGCGCAGCACGTTGGCGGCCGCGCTTGCCAGTGGTTTGCAGCGCCAGGGCCACCCGGTGCTGGCGTTGGAGTTGGACCCGCAAAACGCGCTGCGCCATCACTTGTGCCCAGGCTTTGATGTGCCCGGCCTGGGCGCTACCAGCCTGCTTAATCAAACCTGGCAAGCGTTGCCTAAACGCGGCTTTGCCGGCTGCCGGCTGGTCACCTTTGGTGAAACCGATGCTGTGCAGCAGCAAAGCCTTAATCGCTGGCTCGGTCAGGACCAGGCCTTTCTCGCCAAGCGCCTGGCCGGGTTGGGGCTCGATGCGCGTGACACGGTGGTGATCGATGTGCCGGCGGGTAATACGGTGTACCTGAGCCAGGCGCTGTCGGTGGCCGATGTGGTGTTGGTGGTGGTGCAGCCGGACGCCGCTTCATTTCGCCGTTTGGCCAAGATGGACGAGGTGCTCGCGCCGTACCTTGCGGGGGCGGCGCCACCTCAGCGGTTTTACGTGATCAACCAGGTCGACGCTGGCCAGTCTTTTAGCCAGGACATGGCCGGAGTGTTCAAGCTGCGCTTGGGCGATGCGGTACTCGGCACCGTCCAGCGTGACGTTTCGGTCGGTGAGGCGCAGGCCTATGGGCGCGACCCGTTTGACCCTGCACTGAATAGCGGCGGCTCCCAGGATGTGAGTGCGTTATGCCGGGCGCTGAGCGTTCGGATGCATTTATCGAGCAATGGCCATTAAATTGACCATTTACCGCTTGTCTAAAAAATGATCAGCAAAAACAGCAAAATAATGACACTTTCCCGCGTCTGTCACAGAATGCTTCACTAAGACGCCCATAATAAGACCTGCGGTAAGTGCCTGCTTGCCGACCTTCACGTCTTTAGCTGCGTCGTGAGGAGCTGCCCATGAGCCTTAGCGAAGAGCTGTTGACGTTGTTCGGCAAGAACGTCAGCCATGATGCCAACGGTATTAATGCACGCATGCACTTTTTTGGCAGCGTGCCCGCAAACGAAAACACCCATCCCCAATCGACTCATCCAGCAGCGCTGCGCCCCAAAGTGGTGGCGTTGGTGTCGATCAATGGAGGTGTCGGCCGCAGCACCCTGGCCACGGCATTGAGCAGCGGTTTGCAGCGCCATGGCGAGTCAGTGGTGGCGCTGGACCTGGACCCGCAAAATGCCCTCCACCATCACTTTGGCGTCAGTGGTACCTTGCCGGGTGTCGGCCGTACCAGCCTGCAGCATGGGCAGTGGAACCCGCTGCAGCAGCTTGGCTTTGCCGGTTGCCAGGTCATTACCTTTGGCGATATCGACATCGAGCAGCAGGAGAACCTTGAGCGCTGGCTCAAGCACGAACCCAGCTGGTTGGCGCAGCGCCTGGCGGCCCTGGGTTTGAGCGAGCGGCAGACGGTGATCATCGATACGCCTGCGGGTAACAACGTCTACTTCCATCAAGCGCTGAGCGTGGCCGATGTGGTGCTGGTTATTGCCCAGGCGGATGCTGCGTGCCTGGGCACCCTTGATCATCTGGATGTATTGCTCGCGCCGCACCTGGAGGGTGAACGCCCGCCGGTGGTGCATGTGGTGGTCAACCAAGTGGATGAAAGCAACGCCTTTAGCCTGGATATGCTGGAGGCGTTCAAACAGCGCCTGGGCAAAGCGCCGTTGGAGGTGCATCGCGATATGGCGATCAACGAAGCGCTGGCGTTTGCGGCCGACCCGTTGGACAACGCCACAAAGCGGCTGGCCGGCGACGATATCAACGAGATTTGCCGCGTGCTGAAGGCACCGAAAAGAACCGCCTAAATCGCGCTTTATGCCCTTAGCGCCAGATGCTTATGCACAATCGGTTGGTCGGGCCTGTCACGAAACAGCCATTTTGTGGAGCCGTTCTCAACACGCTGCAACTGCCTGTTTTGTGTGCGTTTTATTTTGTGAACAAAAAATGACCAGGGTGGGTTTTGGTCTGTAGCGCTGATAGCTACGGACTCTGTAAAGAATTCATCAACAGAGTTATCCACAGGGCGCGTCTAGGAAGTTTCGTCCCTTAATCGCGCTCGGCCAGCATCATCAAGTTGCGCGGCGTTAGCGTGGGTTCGCAGAAGGTGCCTATCTCAACCTTGTAGCCCTGTTCTTTCAAGAACAGCGCGCGATCCAAGACCAGCCACAGTTCCAGCGGCCGCCGAAACAATCCCCTGACCAGCTCCAGGTTGCGCACCTCAGCCAAGCGCCGCCAGCCGTGTGCTTCCAGCGCCGCCCAATCCTGTTCACCTGTGGATAAATCCTTGAGACGCGCCAGTTCCTGGCAGTAGTCAGCGAAGGGTTTATCCAGCCAACCGGCGGGCAAAGACGGCGTGGGCAGGTACTCATCGCAGCCACGCAGTTGGCGTTGCAACTGATCAAAGCCCAGGCGCCGGGCCATGGACGTGTCCCGTTGCTGGCGCACGCGGTTGCCGGCAGTGACGGTTTCGCTCAGTGGTAACCCCAGGTCGTCGACCGAAAGCTGTAGTTGCGAGGCGCGCCCGGCGGTCGACAACGCTTGGTAGCGCTCGGCACCGATGCGGTTATAGCAGCAAGGCGCCAGCGCCAGGCGTTTGCAGCCCGCCGCACTGGCCACGTGCAACAGCCGCACATGCAGGTCGCCGCAGGCATGTAAGGCGACGGGCGTGTGCTCGGCGTTGAGCGCCACATCGGCCATCACGTCTTGCAGGCGATGGGTCACGGCCAGACCGTGATGCTCGCTCAAGGCCTGGCCCGAGGCGATCAGCGCCGGGTCGTATTCAAGGCAAGTCAGTTGTTGGCCGGGTTGCAGCAAGCGCCGGCCGAGGTGGCCTTTGCCGGCGCACCAGTCCAGCCAATGCAGGGGTGTTGCGGCAAAATTCAGTGCGGCGCCGAACGCCTCGATTTGTTGCCATTTGCGCCCGGGCACATCCACGTTCAGGCGATGGCGGGCAGGCTCCAGCGCGTGTGCGGGTAACTTGCCCACAGCGCTGAGCTGCGCTGCCTGAAATGCCAGCTGTGGAAAAGGCGCAGGCGCCGGCAGGTCATACGGGTGGTTGTGACAGGCTTCGGCATCGGCCAGCGAGCGCTGGCGCAGCCACTGGGCCAGCTCGGGGTGCTGGTGTTCCCAGGGTAAGTGCAGGTGCGTAAAGGGCCGTGGTCGCCACAGCCCTTGGTGCTCGATTAGAAACGCATCCAGCGCCGCGAAGCGTGCTTCAACGTCCCTGGCAAGCATCGACGCGCAGCCAGCGTTCGAGCAGTTTGAAGCCACGCACCAGGATGTAGGCCATCAGCAGGTAGAACAGCCCCGCCGCGAAGAAGATCTCCACCGGTAGGTAGGTGCGGGCGATGATGGTGCGCGCCATGCCGGTCAGCTCCAGCAGGGTGACGGTGCTGGCCAGGGCGCTGGCCTTGAGCATCAGGATCACTTCGTTGCTGTACGCCGGCAGGCCGATGCGCGAGGCGCGCGGCAGGATGATGTAGAACAGCGTCTTGGGCTTGGACATGCCCAGGGCGCGCGCCGCTTCGATCTCACCCGGCGGGATGGCCTGGATAGCGCCGCGCAGGATCTCGGCGATATACGCGGCGGTGTGCAAGGTCATGGTGGCCGTGGCACACCAGAACGGATCGCGCAGGTAGGGCCACATAAAGCTGTTACGCACCGCGTCGAACTGCGCCAGGCCGTAATAAACCAGGAACAACTGCACCAGCAGCGGCGTGCCACGGAAGAAGAAAATGTAGGCGTAGGGCAGGGCGCTCACGTACCAGCGGCGGGAGGAGCGCGCGATACCCAGCGGAATCGCCAGCAGCAAACCGGCGATCACGGCGATAGCCACCAGTTCCAGGGTCAGGGTTGCACCCTGGGCCAGTTTGGGCAGCCACTTGATGATCACGGCCCAGTTCAGGCCCAGGTCGAAGTGCGACAGCCAGCTGTAGTCACCGCTCATTGGGTGCTCCTTGCAAAGCCGCGGGCGGCGCGTTTTTCCAGGAAGTGCATGCCGGTCATGGCCAGCACGGTGAGGCCCAGGTACATAAAGGCTGCCACCATAAAGAAGGTGAACGGCTGCTTGGTCACGGTCACGCCGATCTGTGCGTGACGCATGATTTCTTCAAGGCCGATCACCGACACCAGCGCGGTGTCTTTCATCAGGATCATGAACAGGTTGCCCAGGCCAGGCAGGGCGATGCGCCACATCTGCGGCATGATCAAGCGGGTGAAAATTCGAAACTTCGACAGGCCCAGCGCCACACCGGCTTCGCGGTGGCCCTTGGGAATGGCGAGAATCGCACCACGGAACACTTCCGTGGCGTAGGCGCCAAAGCACAGGCCCAGGGCGATAACCCCGGCGGCAAAGGCACTGAGAGACAGGTCGGGGTTACCCAAAAACTCGCCCAGGGCACGCATCAGGTTGACGGTGCCGAAGTAAATCAGCAGCACCCACAACAGCTCGGGAATGCCCCGAACGATGGTCGAGTAAGCGCCGCCCAGCCATTGCAACGGCTTGTACGGAGAAGTCTTGGCCAAGGCGCCGGCAAGGCCCAGCACGAGCCCCAGGCACAGGGCCGTGAGCGCCAGTTTGACGGTCATCAGCGCGCCAGCGGCAAGCGCCGGGCCGAATCCGTAGAGATCGAAATTCATGGTGTTTTCATATCGCGGCAGGCATTGCTGAAAGCCGGCGCGCTACTAGTAGAAGCGCGCCGGTCAGGCCGTTCAGATCATTCGATGCTGAACGGGAAGTACTTGTCGTTGATCTTCTTGTAGGTGCCGTCTGCCTTGATCTCTGCCAGGGCTTTGTTCAGGCGCTCACGCAGCGGGTCGCCCTTGCGTACGGCGATACCGATCTTGTCGCTTTCTACCACCGGGTCGCCTTTGAACTCATAAAGTTTGCCGGCATCACTTTTGAGCCATTCGTACTGCACGTACTTGTCGGCGAGAATCCCGTCCAAACGGCCGGAAGTCAGGTCGAGGTAGGCGTTTTCCTGGGTGTCGTAGAGCTTGGCGGTGGTGTCCGGCAGTTTGTCTTCCAGGTAAGTACCGGCCAGCGTCGCGCGCTGTGCACCGATGATCTTGCCCTTCAGGTAACCGGCGTCGGTCTTGAAGTCGGTTGTGGCTTTAGGTGCGATGAATTGCAGCTTGTTGGAGTAGTACGGGTCGGTGAAGTCGACGGCTTGCTTGCGCTCATCAGTGATCGACAGCGAAGACACCAGGAAGTCGAACTTCTTGGCGTTCAGGGCCGGGATGATGCCGTCCCAGTCGGACACGTACACTTCGCACTTCTCGACTTTCATCTTGGCGCACAGGGCGTCGCCGATGTCTTTGTCAAAGCCCACAACGTTGCCGCTGGCGTCTTTATTGTTGAAGGGCGGGTAGGCCGCTTCGATCCCCATTTTCAAGGTTTCTGCCATGGCCGTGGCGCTGAACGCCATCGAAACGGCCGCGGCCAGAAGGAATTTTTTATAGTTCTGCATGCATGTTGCTCCGTTAGCGGTTGCTGGACATGAATTGTTTGCAGCGCGCCGAAAGCGGGTTTTCAAACACCTGCTGTGGCGATCCTTGCTCTTCGACCAGGCCCTGGTGCAGGAACACCACTTCACTGGAAACCTGACGGGCAAAGCCCATTTCATGGGTGACCAGCAGCATGGTGCGGCCTTCTTCGGCCAGTGCGCGGATCACATTAAGTACTTCCTGGACCATTTCCGGGTCAAGCGCCGATGTCGGCTCGTCGAACAGGATGACTTTGGGCTGCATGGCCAGGGTGCGTGCAATCGCCGCGCGTTGTTGCTGGCCGCCGGACAGTTGCGCCGGGTAGGCGTGGCGCTTGTCGCTGATGCCGACCTTGGCCAGCAAGGCTTCGGCTACTTCGATCGCCTCGGCCTTGCTCTGGCCGAGCACACGGCGGGGCGCCTCGATGATGTTGTCGAGGATGCTCATGTGCGGCCACAGGTTAAAGTTTTGAAACACAAAACCGATTTCGCTGCGCAGGCGGTTGATCTGTTTGCCGTCGGCGGCCATCAGCTCGCCGTTTTTTGCGGCCTTGAGCTTGAGTTCTTCACCGGCCACCAGAATCTGGCCCTGATGTGGGTTTTCCAGCAGGTTGATGCAACGCAAAAAGGTGGACTTGCCGGAACCGGAGGAACCCAGGATCGAGATCACGTCGCCGTCGCGGGCGGTCAGCGAGATACCTTTGAGTACCTCCAGCTCACCATAGCGTTTATGCAAGTTGCGGATTTCAAGCGCGGGCGCGGCCTCGGCCATGTGCGGTCCTCATTGTGTTCAGTGCATTCTTGCTGTTGGGCCGCCTTCCTGGCGAGGCGCCAAGCTAGCATAGCGTTCGGATGGCAGCCAACAGCGCTGCGGACGGTTAACGGGTGGTCTGCGGCAAGGTGTCGCATCAGCGCAGCAGCGTGTCGCGCTATCAACAACCTACAGACGTTCGAACCCGATAAATCCACAGGCTTCGCGTAAAAAAGGGCGCGATGGTGCCAGCTTTGGCCGGGTGTTGGAAGGGTTAACCGGGCAAACGGTCCTTAACAGCCCTTTTATGGAGCGTCACGTACTTTTTGTGTGTGTTTTTGGTGCGTATTTTCGTGCCGCAGGTGGGTCGCACGGTAACGCTATAGCGGAATGCCATTGTTCTCAACGACTTGCGTGAACTGATGAATTGTCCTACAGCCCGCGTCAATCGCGGCCCTGTAACATTTTGGCGCAAATCTTGCGTAAAAAATAAAGAACGCCCCGTTGGATTCTTTTCACGAGAAAGCGTGCAGGCCGGGCGGACCGTTTTCGCAATTCCTCGCAAAGGTGTGTCAATGAGTAGTACGCAAAGCTCCAATGACCTCGAACAGGGGCTCAAACCGCGTCACGTCACCATGCTGTCGATTGCCGGCGTTATTGGTGCCGGTTTGTTTGTCGGCTCCGGCCACGCGATTGCAGCCGCCGGCCCCGCCGTACTGCTGGCGTACGCCGCTGCGGGCACGCTGGTGGTGTTGGTGATGCGCATGCTCGCCGAAATGGCCGTGGCCTCGCCGGACACCGGTTCGTTCTCCACCTATGCCGACCGTGCGATCGGTCACTGGGCCGGTTTCACCATCGGCTGGTTGTACTGGTGGTTCTGGGTGCTGGTGATTCCACTGGAGGCCAACGCCGCTGCGACCATCCTGCATGCCTGGTTCCCCGATGTGGCGATCTGGGCGTTTACCCTGATCATTACCTTGCTGCTCACGGCCACCAACCTGTTCAGCGTGAAGAACTACGGCGAGTTCGAGTTCTGGTTTGCGCTGATCAAAGTCGTGGCGATCGTAGCGTTTGTGATCCTCGGCCTTGCGGCGATTTTCGGCTTCCTGCCGACCAGCCAGGTCAGTGGTGTTTCGCATCTGTTTGACACCCAAGGCTTCATGCCTAACGGCATGGGCGCGGTATTGGCGGCGATCCTGACCACCATGTTCTCGTTCATGGGCACCGAGATCGTCACCATTGCAGCGGCCGAATCGAAGAACCCTGGCCAGCAAATCACCAAGGCCACCAACTCGGTGATCTGGCGGATTGGTTTGTTCTACCTGCTGTCGATCTTCATCGTGGTGTCCCTGGTGCCTTGGAACGATCCGACCCTGGCGGCGGTAGGTTCTTACCAGACCGTGCTTGAGCGCATGGGTATCCCGAATGCCAAGCTGATCGTCGACCTGGTGGTATTGGTTGCCGTGACCAGCTGCCTCAACTCGGCGCTGTACACCGCCTCGCGCATGCTGTTCTCCCTGGGCCGCCGCGGTGATGCACCGGCCGTGGCCAAGCGCACCAACAAAAGCGGCACGCCTTACTGGGCAGTGTTGCTGTCGACCGGCGCTGCGTTCCTGGCGGTATTCGCCAACTATGTGGCGCCAGCTGCAGTGTTCGAATTCCTGCTGGCCAGCTCCGGCGCTATTGCGCTGCTGGTGTACCTGGTGATCGCCGTGTCGCAACTGCGCATGCGCCAGAAGCGCACGGCAGCGGGCGAGAAGATTGTCTTCAAGATGTGGCTGTTCCCGGGCCTGACCTACGCGGTGATGGTGTTCATCGTCGGTACGTTGACCATCATGCTGTTCCAGGAAGCCCACCGCGTCGAGATCATCGCGACCGGCATTCTGAGCTTGCTGGTGGTGTTGGCTGGGCTGTTTGTGGCGAGCCGTCGCAAGGCGCAGAAGGTAGGCGCTGCGGTACTCAATTGATGTGATGAACTGCGGTGCCAGGTGCGCCGCAGTTCAAAAATGTGGGAGCGGGCTTGCTCGCGAAAGCGGTGTGTCAGTCGCCGGATGTGCAGGCTGATACACCGCATTCGCGAGCAAGCCCGCTCCCACA
>NZ_CBFHAZ010000049.1:0-43745 GCF_965653655.1 Pseudomonas onubensis
TGTGGGAGCGGGCTTGCTCGCGAATGCGGTGTGTCAGTCAATTCATCTGTAACTGAGCTACCGCATTCGCGAGCAAGCCCGCTCCCACATTTGATATTTGTTGTCTCTTAGTTGGGTTACTTGCCGCCGGTAATCTGCTTCACCAGTTCAGCATGTCCCTTCACATCATCCGCCCGCGAAATCGCCTGGATCACCAGCAGATGGTTGCCCGAACCGCCGAGGAATGTGGAGTTCAGGGTCTTGCCACCGCCTTGGGTAGCCGTGCTGTCCACCTGGCGCAGGCCGAGGCCTTTGAAGGTCAGCTTCTTCTCGTTTTGCTTCTTGAAGTCGGGCAGGGCCGCGCTCTGGTCCTTGACGAAGTCCGCCACGGCACCATCGAGAAACTGCGGGTCATTGTCCTTGATGGTTGCCCCATCGTTGCGCACGGTTTCGGCGACGATCACGACACTTTTTGTGGTCGAGTTCGCGTACAGCGTGCCTTGGGTGTCGGCGGTGCCATCCTCGACCTTGCCAGTCGGCAACGTGTCAGCGACGTAAGCCTTGGGCAGGTTGAAGGTGAACTTGCCGCCCAAGGTCGAGATGGTCTGTGTAGCGGCGGGCTTGCTCGCGGCGAACACGCTACCGGCGCTAAGCGCAAGGGCCAGCAGGACGGCGGTCTTGGTGAAAGTGGCCATGAAGCGCTCCAGGGATGAACGAAGTTGCGGCGTATTCTGTCAGAAATTTCGCTATATCGTTCACCCATAGGCTCACACCTTGTCGGACTCCTCCTCGATCCGGTCCATCTCAAACAGCCGCGCCAGTTCCGTGCGGGCTTCCTGGGCCGATTGCAATACTTTGGCCGCGTCGTCATACACCGCGTGTTGAGCGGCGAGTAACTGGTGGTCGTGGTTTTTGAAGCGATCGATGCGCGCATCGGCCTGGGCCTGGCTCAAGCCGAGGCCGACCAGGGTGCGACGGCTCATTTCCAGGCTGGAGTAGAAGGTCTCGCGCACCGGCGAGGCGTCCAGGTCGACCAGGCGGTGAACGTGCTGGCGGTTACGTGCGCGGGCGATGATTTTCATGTGCGGGTAGAGGCTGCGCACCAGGGCCGCGGTCTTGATATTTATTTCCGGGTCGTCCATGGCGATCACGAAAAACTCGGCCTGGTCGACCTTGGCCGCATGCAGGATTTCCGGGCGCTGCGGGTCGCCGTAGAACACCGGCATGCCGCCGAAGCTGCGGGTCAGCTCGATGGTTTCCACCGAGGTGTCGAGGGCAATGAACGAGATGTTTTGCGCGCGCAGGATCCGCGCGACGATCTGGCCCATACGGCCCATGCCGGCGATCACCACGCGGGGCGCATCGCTTTCGATGGTGCGGTATTCCTCCGGCACCTCCACGGTCTTGGCCTTGTGTTTGAACAGCTTGGGGCACACCAGCAACAGCAGCGGCGTCACCGCCATCGACAAGGTGATGGTCAGCACCAGCACATCGTAAAGGTGCGGTTCGAACAGGCCCTGGTCGCGGCCGATCTTGAACACCACAAAGGCGAACTCACCGCCTGCCGCCAGTACCACACCGAGGCGCAAAGCGCTTTCGCGGTTGAGGTCACCCACCAGCCGGCCCACGGCGTACAGCAGCGGCAGTTTCAGGCCGATCAGCAGCAGGGTCAGCCCGATCACCATCAGCGGCGTGCTGAGCAGCAGGCTGAGGTTGGCGCCCATGCCCACGCTGATAAAAAACAGGCCCAGCAGCAGGCCCTTGAATGGCTCGATCTGGGATTCCAGTTCGTGGCGGTACTCCGAGTCGGCCAGCAGCAGCCCGGCGAGGAACGCACCGAGGGCCATGGACACACCCACCAGTTCCATCAACCAGGCGGTGCCGATCACCACCAGCAGCGCGGTGGCGGTGGACACTTCGCGCAGGCCGGTCTTGGCAACGATGCGAAACACCGGGCGCAGCAGGTAACGCCCGCCGATGATCACCACGGCGATGCTGCCCAGAATCTGCAGCACGTGCTGCACGCCCTGGGCTTCGGTGGTCGGGTGATCGCTGCCGGCCAGCAGCGGCACCATGGCGATCAGCGGGATCGCCGCGATGTCCTGGAACAGCAGGATGGCAAACGCCAGGCGCCCGTGGGGCTGGTTGAGTTCCTTGCGTTCGGCCAGGCTTTGCAGGCCAAACGCCGTGGAGGACAGCGCCAGGCCCAGGCCCAGCACGATCGCGCTGTTCCATGGCTGACCAAACAGCCACAACGCCATCACGCCCATCACCACACCGGTGAGCACCACCTGAGCCAGGCCGACGCCGAACACCGCCTTGCGCATCACCCATAAACGTTTGGGCGACAGCTCCAGGCCGATGATAAACAGCAGCAACACCACACCCAGTTCAGAAAACTGCGCCACGCTCTGCGGGTTGCCAACCAGGCCCAACACCGACGGGCCGATGATCACACCGGCAAACAAATAGCCCAGCACGGCGCCCAATTGCAGGCGCTTGGCCAAAGGCACGGTCAGCACAGCGGCGAGCAGGAACACCACGGCTGCTTGTAACAGGTTGCCTTCATGGGGCATTGAGATCTCCCAGATCTTTAGAGCGAATCGACAGGGCGCTATTAGCGCTTTTTTTACATTTGGAAACTTGTATTTATGTCGCGAAAGTCAATGGATGCTGGCTGTAATCCCATTCTGACAGGGAGTTTACGAAAGTATTAATACCATTTAATTCAATGACTTTTCTGTAGGTCTACTACCGTTTCGACAAATTGGATCAGTTGTCACCACGGTCAGGTATCTCGAATTCGATGCGTGTGGGTCAATCAGGTTGAGCTTCTACGCATACATGGATGAAAGGCTTGGACCACAAGGAGTTGAGCGTGGATAAAAGACTTGCTACTGCCGTTGTACCTCGTATTTCTCCTCTTTTCCTGGCTATCCGCCTTGGTGTCGCGGGGATGTTGATTGGCTTGTCGAGCCAGCCGGCGATGGCGGCCTGTACGCCCGCCAGCCCCACGGCGGGTGCCACGGTGACGTGCACGGGGGTGCCGTCGTTACCGCTGTTTCTGAATACCTTTTCCAGTGCGGTGAATAACCTGACGGTCAACGTCAACCCGGGCGCGCAGCTCAATGCAACGCTGGGCGGCATTGCGTTGAACCTGATCGGTAACAACACGACACTGAACAATTCCGGCACCATCGACCCGGCGCTGCTCGGGCTTGTTTCCGTGCTCAGTGGCGGTGTGGTGGTGGGCAATACCGCGGCCAGTACGATGAATATCACCAACACGGCCACCGGTATCATCCGCGGTACTGGCGCGTTGCTTGGGCTCAACCTGGCTTCGCTGAGTGGTGCGGCGCTGAACGTCACCAATGGCGTCGGGGGCACCACCAACCTCACCAACGCCGGCACCCTGGGGTCCAGTTCGTTGCTGGGGCTTTCGTTGTTTGCCTCTGACACGCCAGTGGTCGCCGTGCAGGGTGGCGGCCAGGTCAACATGACCAACAGCGGTACGCTCACCGGGCGGGTTGCCTTCGAGACGTCAGCTGCGGGTAACACGTTCGTCAACACCGGGACGATTTCCGGCGGCGTGTCGATGGGTGCCAACAGCACTAACACCTTTACTGCGGTGACCGGGTCGAGCGTGTCCTCGGGCGGCGGTATTGGCCTGAGCCTTGGCGGTCTGATAGGTGTGAACCTGACGTTTGCCCCCACCGGCCAGGTGGATGGCGGCGCAAACGGCAGCAACACCCTGATCCTGCAAAACCCCGGCGCCACCGGTAGCAGCGGCACCGGCACGGCGTCCAGCGCCACCTATGTCAACTTCAACAACCTGACCATCAACGGTGGCACCTGGACGCTGCAGGGGCCGTTGGTCAGCGGCAGCACAACGCTCAATGGCGGCATTTCGCAGTTCGATAACAGTGCGACGTTCGGTACCGGGGCAATCACCGCCAATGGCGGGATTATCGAAGCCACGGCCAACAACCTGACGCTGGCTAACTTGCTCACGCTGGGCTCCGGCGGGCTGACGGTGCAGGGCGCCACTACCGGGCTGACCCTGGGCGGCGTGCTCTCGGGCACCGGCGGCTTGACCAAGGCGGGCACCGGTCAACTGATCCTCAATACCGCCAACACCTTCACCGGCCCCACCACGCTGTCCGGCGGTTCGGTTCAGTTGGGCAATGACCTGGCGCTGAGCAGCGGCGCTGTTAACGTCACGGCGGCAACGACCTTGCAGGCGCCCGGTACTGTCAACCTTGCCAACGCGCTCACCCTTACCGGCAACCTGATCACCGATGTGGCCGGTACGCTGAACCTGAACGGCGCCATTACCGGCAACGGTGGGCTTACCCAGAGCGGCGCGGGCAGCCTGACGCTCAATGGCGTCAATACCGGCTTCAGCGGCGCCACCAACCTGGGCACCGGTACCCTGGTGCTGGGCAATAACAATGCCTTGGGCAGCGGCAACCTGAATGTGACGGGCACTGCCAGCCTGAACACCAGCGGCGCCTCGTTACTGAGCAACAACGTGGTCTTGACCGGCGATCTCAGCCTGGTCAACGCCAACCCACTGACCTTGGGCGGTGTGATGTCCGGCGTTGGCGGCCTGACCAAAACCGGCGCGGGCCTGCTGACCCTGGCCGGCAACAACACACGCACCGGCATTACGTCGCTGAATGCCGGCGGCTTGCTGCTCAGCTCCAACACTGCTCTGGGTACGGGCGCGCTGAACACGGCTGCGGGTACTTCGCTGGACACCACGACGGCGGTCACGCTCGCCAACGCGGTCAACCTGACCGGCGCCCTGACCTTGGGCGGCAGCCAGGCACTCGGCCTGGGCGGGGTGATTTCCGGCACGGGCAGTTTGAATAAAAACGGCACCGCCGGTTTGACGCTCAGCGGTGCCAACACCTTTACCGGTGACACCAACCTCAATGCCGGCACCCTCACGCTCGGCAATAACACGGCTCTGGGGATTGGCGGCAGCTTGAACACCGCTGACAACACCACCCTGGATTCCAGCGCAGTCTTGATCGTCAACCACGCGCTGAACCTGACCGGCAACCTGAATATTGCCGGTAGCAATAACCTTGGTCTCACTGGCGTCGTCGGCGGCACCGGCGGCCTCACCAAGAACGGCGCCGCGACGTTGAACCTCAACGGCGCGAACACCTTCCAGGGCGGTACCACGCTCAGTGCCGGCACCTTGAGCGTTGGCAACAGCGGCGCGCTGGGGACTGGTGCATTGACTGTGACCGGCGCTGCAGCGCTGGACAACGGCGGTGGGGTCAACCTGGCCAATGCTATCGACCTGGGCGCCAACCTGGCCCTGGTCGGCACCAACCCACTGACATTGAGCGGCGTGATCAGCGGCACTTCGGCGCTGATAAAAAACGGCGTGGCCAACGTGGTGCTCGGTGCTGCCAACACCTATCAAGGCGGCACGCTGTTGAACGCCGGCGGCCTCACGCTGGGCAACGCTGCGGCACTGGGCACTGGCGCACTGACCGTGGCGGGCGCGGGCAGCCTGGACAGTACTGCGGCGCTGAGCCTTAACAACGCAATTACCCTGAATGCCAACCTGACCGCGGGCGGCGCGAATGCGCTGACCCTCGGTGGGGTCATCAGCGGTGCAGCCGGCCTGATTAAAAACGGTGCGGCCGACCTTGTGCTTAACGGTGCCAATACCTACACCGGCCCCACTGCGCTGAATATCGGGGCGCTGGTGGTCGGGTCTGACACGGCAATCGGCACCGGCGCGTTGAACGCGGCGGCAGGCACCACCTTGCAAAGCGGTGCAGTGGTGAGCCTGGGCAACAACGTCAATCTGGGCGGCAACCTGACCATCGCCGGTGTGAACCCACTGACCCTGGGCGGCACGGTGGCCGGCGTCGGCGGCCTGATCAAAAACGGCACGGGCGACCTGGTACTCAACCACGCGAACACCTACCTGGGCAACACGGCGTTGAATACCGGCAAGCTGGTGGTGGGGGCGAGCGGCGCGCTGGGTGCCGGGGCCTTGAATGCGGCAGGCGGGACCACGCTGGATGCCAACGCGGCTGCCACGTTGAACAACGCAGTCAACCTGGCCGGCAACCTGGGCATCGGCGGCACCGCCGACCTGACGCTGGCCGGTACGATCAATGGCGCTGGCAGCCTGACCAAAAACGGCGCCGCCAACCTGTTACTCAACGGCCCCAACAATTTCCTCGGCGGCACCACGCTCAATGCTGGCACCCTCACGGCTGGCTCCAACTCAGCCCTGGGTCTGGGTAACTTGACCGTTGGCGGCGCGTCGACGCTGGACAGCAGCGGGGCATTCAACCTGGGCAACAACGTTGTGCTCAACGCCGGGTTGACGGCAGGCGGTACCAATAACCTGACCCTGGCGGGTGTGCTCAGTGGGACTGGGCCGCTGACCAAAAATGGCCTGGCCAACCTGACCCTCAACGGCAACAACACCTTCAGCGGCGGCACCACCCTCAATGCCGGGTCCTTGACCCTGGGCAGCACCAATGGCCTGGGCAGCGGTGCCTTGACCGTCGGCGGCGCGGCGACCCTGGACAACAGCGCGTCCTTTGGCCTCGGCAATGCCATTGCGCTAAACGCTGACCTCACAGTCGCCGGCAACAACGACCTGAGCATGAACGGCGTGGTCAGTGGCGCCGGCACCCTGATCAAAAATGGCTTGTCCGACCTGACCCTGGCCGGCAATAACACCTTCACCGGCGCCGTGGACGTGGTCTCCGGCAGCCTGACACTGCTCAACGCCAATGCCTTGGGCAGCACTTCCGGGGTTAACGTAAGTGCAGGTGCCGGGGTCAACCTGGCCGCCGACGTCAGCCTGGCCGGCTTGAGCGGCAGCGGCAGCGTGCAACTGAGTGGCGCCAACACCTTGACCGTCGGCGGGGTCAACACCACCAGTACGTTTGATGGTGACTTGAGTGGTACGGGCGGGCTGATCAAGGTCGGCACCGGCACCCTCAACCTTACCGGCATCAATGGCGTCACCGGCAACACGGCGATCAATGCAGGCACCTTGAACCTCAGTGGTTCCCTGGCCAGTGCCCAGGTCGACGTCAACAACGGCGGCACGCTGACCGGTACCGGTTCGTTATTGGGTGCGTTGAATGTCAACAACGGCGGCCATCTGGCCTTGAGCAGCGGCAATACCTTGTCGGCCGGCGCGCTGAATATGGTCGCCGGTGGCAACCTGGATGTTGCCCTCGGTGCGCCATCCCTCACGTCCTTGCTCAATGTGGGCGGTAACGTGGCGCTCGCCGGCAACCTGAACGTGACCGATGCCGGTGGTTTTGGCGCGGGTACCTATCGCCTGATCAACTACACCGGCGGCCTGACCGGTGGGCTGACGGTAGCCGGTGTTCCCGTGGGTTATGGCCTGGGCGATCTGCTGGTCCAAACCTCGGTCGGCAACCAGGTCAACCTGGTGGTGTCGGCGCCCAATATTCGCTTCTGGGACGGCAGCCAAGCTGTCGCCAACGGTGTGGTGGATGGCGGCACCGGCATCTGGACTGCGGGCGGTACCAACTGGACGTCGGCCGATGGCCTGACCAACTCACCTTGGGCCAGCGGTTTTGCGGTATTCACCGGCGCTGCCGGCACCGTCACCGTGCAAGGCCCGCAAGCCTTTACCGGTCTTCAGTTTGCGACCGATGGCTACAACCTGGTCAGCGGTGTGGGCGGGCAATTGACCGCGATCAATGGTGGCTCCGGCAATGTATCGATGCGTGTTGATCCCGGCGCAACTGCGACCATTGGCGTCAATATCGATGGCGCCGGCACCCTCAACAAGCTCGACACCGGTACCCTGGTGCTTAACGGCACCAACACCTACACCGGCGGCACCTTGCTTAATGGCGGTACGCTCATCGTCGGTAGCAATACCGCACTGGGCGGCGGCCTGTTGACCACAGCGGCCGGGACGACACTGGACAGTAATGCCGCGGTTACGTTGGGCAACGCGGTGCTCTTGAACGGCGACACCACCGTCGCGGGCAGCAACGCACTGACTCTTAATGGCGGGATCAGCGGCGCTGGCGGCCTGGTCAAAAACGGCGCGGCCACTTTGACCCTGGGCGCAAATAACACCTTCCTGGGGCCGGTGGCCCTGAACGCAGGTGGGCTGATCCTGGCCGCCAACAATGCCTTGGGCGCTGGCGTGTTGAATGCCGCAGGCGGCACCACACTGGATGCCAGCACGGCGGTCACTGCCAATAACGCGATCAATCTGGCAGGCAACCTGGGTATCGGCGGCACGGCTGACCTGACCTTGGGCGGTGCAATCAATGGTGCTGGCAGCCTCACAAAAAATGGTGCAGCCAACCTGATCCTCAATGGCGCCAATACCTACCTTGGCGGCATGACGCTGAACGCGGGCACCTTGACCCTGGGTAACAACCTCGCGCTGGGCCTGGGCAACCTGACCGTCGGCGGCGCGTCGACGCTGGATAACAGCAGCGCGCTGAGCATCGGCAATGGTGCTGTGCTGAATGCGGCCTTGACGGTGGCAGGCAACAATGACCTCACCCTCGGCGGCTTGCTCACCGGCACCGGCGCGCTGGTCAAGGACGGCGCGGCCAACCTGACCCTCAATGGCGTCAATGCCTACAGCGGCGGCACCACCCTCAATGCGGGTACCTTGACCCTGGGCACGGCGACAGCGCTCGGGACGGGCGCCCTGACGGTGGGCGGTGCGGCCAACCTTAGCAATGGCACGCCACTGGTGCTGGCCAATGCGGTCAACCTCAACGCCAACCTGACGGTGGGCAGCCTGAATAACAACCTGACGCTGGCCGGTGTGGTGGGAGGGAGCGCCAATCTGATCAAAACCGGCACTGGCGACCTGGCCCTGACCGGTAACAATACCTTCTCCGGCCTGTTCGATGTGCAAGCCGGCAGCCTGACCACCGTGGGCAATGGCGCGCTGGGCGCAGGCGCCGGGGTCAACCTGGGCAGCGGTACGCAATTGAACCTCGGCGGCTCGGCCAGCCTGGGTGAACTCACCGGCAACGGCGTGGCCGTAGTCGGCACCGGCAGCACCTTGAGTGTCGGCAGCAATAACCTCGACAGCACGTTCGGCGGCGTACTCGCCGGGTTGGGCGGTCTCAACAAAATCGGCAGTGGCGCCTTGACCCTCGGCGGCCTCAGCGTGTTGACCGGTGACACCCAGGTCAACGTCGGCAGCCTGCTGGTCAACGGCTCGCTGGCCAGTGTGAACGTGGGCGTCGCCAGCGGTGCCACCCTCGGCGGCACCGGCAGTGTGCTGGGCAGTGTGAACATTGCCGACGGCGGCCACCTGGCGGTCAACTCGGGCAATACCCTGACGCTTGGCTCGCTGGTACTCAATGCCAACTCCAACCTCGATGCCGGGCTCGGCGCGCCGTCTACCGGCGGCACGGCCTTGATTCATGTGGGCGGTAACCTGACCCTGGACGGCACGCTGAATGTCAGCGATATCGGTGGCTTCGGCCCCGGTATCTACCGGTTGATCGACTACACCGGCGGCCTGACCAATAACGGCCTGCAGCTGGGCAGCTTGCCGGTGAATATCCCGGCCACCGACCTGGACCTGCAAACAGCAATCGGCAACCAGATCAACCTGCTGGTCAACGGCAACACCACCGTGCAGTTCTGGGACGGTAGCCAAACCACCGGTAATGGCAGCATCGAGGGCGGCAGCGGTGCCTGGACAAGCGGCGCCACCAACTGGACCGGCGTTAACGGTTCGTTCAACGCCGCCTGGGCGCCAAACAGCTTTGCGGTCTTCCAAGGCGCTGCTGGTACTGTCAGCGTGGACGGCGCCCAAGCGATTACCGGCCTGCAATTCGTCACCGACGGCTACAACGTGGTCGGCGGCACGGCGGGGGCCTTGACCTTGTTCAACGGCACGGGTGGCAACACCGCCGTGCGCGTTGACCCGAATGCCACCGCCACCCTGGACGTCACCCTCAATGGCGGCGGCACCCTGGCCAAGCTGGATGCGGGCACCTTGGTACTCAACGGCGCCAACACCTACACCGGCGGCACCGCTCTCAATGGCGGTACGTTGGTGGTCGGCAATAACAGCGCATTGGGCAGCGGTGCGTTGACCTCGTCCAATGGCACCACGTTGGACAGCAATGCCGCTGTCAGCCTGGCCAATGCTGTGAACGTCAACGGCACGCTGACGGTCGGCGGCAGCAACGCGTTGACCCTGGCCGGCACTGTGGCCGGCACCGGCAGCCTGATCAAAAATGGTATCGCCAGCCTGACCTTGAGCGGCAACAACACCTATGCAGGGCCGACTGCGTTGAATGCTGGCGGGCTGATCCTGGCTTCCAACACGGCGCTGGGTACCGGCGCGTTGAATGCGGCGGCCGGCACCACGCTGGATACCAGCAGTGCAGTCACCGTGGCCAATGCCGTGAACCTGGCGGGCAACCTGGGCATTCTCGGCAGCGCCGACCTGACCCTCAATGGGCTGGTCAGCGGCGCCGGTGGCCTGACTAAAAGCGGGGCGGGCAACCTGACACTCAACGGCAACAATGCCTATCTCGGCGGTACGCAACTGAACGCGGGTGGTTTGGTACTGGGCAATGGTTCGGCACTTGGCACCGGCAATCTTGCTGTCAACGGCGCAGCGACGCTGGATACCAGTGCCGCAGTGGCGCTGGCCAATAACACCACGCTCAATGCTGCGCTGACCGTGGTTGGCAGCAACGACCTGGCGCTTGGCGGTGTGGTCGATGGCACCGGAGCGCTGATCAAGAACGGCACTGCCAACCTGACCCTCAACGGCGCCAATACCTTCAGCGGCGGCACGTCACTCGCGGCCGGTACGCTGACGGTCGGCAATGCCACGGGCTTGGGTACGGGCGCCTTGACCGTCACTGGCGCAAGTACGTTGGACAACAGCGTGCCGCTGGTACTGGCGAACGCCTTCAACCTGAATGCCGACCTCAGTGTGGCCGGTAACAACAACCTGGCCTTGGCCGGCGTGCTGGCGGGCAGTGCGGCGCTGATCAAAAATGGCGCGGCGGACTTGCTGCTCAGTGGTAACAACACCTTCTCCGGCCCACTCAATGTGCTCGGCGGCAGTGTGACCACAGTGGGTAACGGCGCGCTGGGCAACACCTCCGGCGTCAACGTCGGTAGCGGTGCCAGCCTCAATCTGGGCGGCAACGCCAGCGTCAATACCTTGGCCGGCAACGGTGCTGTTCAAGTCGCGGGTGGCAGTACGCTGGCGGTGGGTGGCAGCAACCTCGACAACACTTTCGCAGGCACGCTCAACGGTGCCGGAAACCTGGATAAAAACGGCAGCGGTGTGCTCAACCTGAGCGGCGCCAATGGCATCAGCGGCGCGGCCAACGTCAATGGCGGCGCCTTGAATGTCAGCGGCTCACTGGCCAGCGGCACGGTGGCGGTCAATACCGGCGCGACGCTGACCGGCACTGGTTCGCTGGCGGGCGCGGTGACGGTGGCCGATGGCGGGCATATCGGCCTGACTTCCGGCAGCACGCTGTCGGTGGGCTCGCTGGTGCTGGGCAATAACGCCAACCTGGACGTCGGCCTCGGTGTACCGGTGGTGGGCGGTGGCAGCGGGTTGCTGAATGTCGGCGGCGATCTGACCTTGGGCGGCAAGCTCAATGTCACTGATATCGGTGGCTTTGGCAGTGGCGTCTACAACATCATCAACTACAGCGGGGCACTCACCAATAATGGCCTGGCTCTTGGCAGTTTGCCGGGCAGCGTGATTCCGGGCGATGTGCAAGTGCAGACGGCCATCAACAACAAGGTCAACCTGCTGGTGACTGCGCCCAACACCACCGTGCAGTTCTGGGACGGCGCCAACCTGATCGGCAACGGCGCCATCGACGGCGGCACCGCCACCTGGGGCACGGGCACCACCAACTGGACCAACGTTGACGGCACCCTGAACCAGAACTGGAACAACAGCTTTGCAGTGTTCCAGGGCGTAGCGGGCAACGTGACGGTTGACGGTACGCAATACATCACCGGCATGCAGTTCGTCACCGATGGCTACAACCTGGCTTCCGGTACGGCAGGCGTGCTTAACCTGGTCAACGGCGGCACCGGCAACACGGCGATTCGCGTCGATCCGAACACCACCGCAACCTTGGGCGTCACCCTCGGCGGCGCCGGCACCCTGGCCAAACTCGACACGGGCACCTTGGTGCTTAACGGCACCAACACCTACACCGGCGGCACTGCGCTGAATGGCGGCACGCTGGTAGTTGGCAATAGCAGCGCGCTGGGCAGTGGCGCACTGACGGCGGCCGACGGCACCACCCTGGACAGCAACGCCGCCGTTACACTCGGCAACGCTGCGGTACTTAACGGCGCACTGGCCATCGGCGGCAGCAATGCGCTGACGCTTAACGGTGGTATCAGCGGCAATGGCAGCCTGCTGAAAAAAGGCGCGGCGACCCTGACGCTCAACGGCGCCAACACCTACAGCGGTGGCACCGGCCTGAATGCCGGCCAACTGAGCCTGGGCAATAACGCCGCACTGGGCAGCGGCGCGCTCACCGTCGGCGGCGCTGCGGCGCTGGATGGCGGCACCGACCTGCAACTGGCCAACGCCATCAGCCTGGGCGGCCCGCTGACCCTGGCCGGCAGCCATGACCTGGCCCTCAACGGCGTGGTCAGCGGCACCGGTAGCCTGGTGAAAAACGGCAACGGCGCGCTGCTGTTGACCGGCGCCAACAGCTACAGCGGCGGCACCACGCTCAACGGCGGCACCACCACTGGCAACACCAACAGCTTGCAAGGCGCGATTGCCAACAATGCGGCCCTGACCTTCGAGCAAGGCACCGATGGCACCTACACCGGCAACCTTACCGGCGCAGGCGTGCTGAATAAAACCGGCACCGGCGCGTTGCTGTTGAGCGGCAATAACACCTTCACCGGCAACACCAACGTCAACGCCGGCAGCTTGCTGGTCAACGGCAGCTTGAACAGCGCAGCGGTGCAGGTAGCCAGCGGCGCAACCCTTGGCGGCAGCGGCAGCCTGGGCGGCGCGGTGACGATGGCCGATGGCTCGACCCTCAAGGCCGGGGTGGCAACGCCGCTGTCGGTGGGTTCGCTGGCGTTGTCGTCGGGTACTGCCCTGGACTTCGCCCTCGGCGCACCTGGCGCGTCCACCACGGCGGTGAATGTGGCGGGCAACCTGACCCTCGACGGCACCCTTAATGTGACCGATGCCGGTGGCTTTGGCCTCGGCGTTTATCAACTGTTCCGCTACGGCGGCACCTTGACCGACAACGGCCTGACCCTCGGCTCGCTGCCGGTCGGCCTGGGCAACCTGAGCCTGCAAACGGCGCTGGCCAACCAACTGAACCTGCTGGTGCAAACCACGCCGGGGCAAATCCAGTTCTGGAACGGCGGCACCACCAACCCGGACGGCACCATCACCGGCGGCAGCGGCACCTGGGGCCCAGGCACCAACTGGACCGATCCAACCGGTACCCAGGGCCAGGCGTCAAACAATCAGTTCGCCGTATTCGGCGGGCAGGGCGGTACGGTCACCGTGGTCGGTAATCAAGGCTTTACTGGCCTGCAATTCCTTGACCCTGGTTACACGCTGACAGCAGGCGCTGGTGGCACGTTGTCGCCAACCGGTACCGCAGTGGTGCGTGTCAATTCGGGCGTCACTACCGAAGTGGCTGCGCCAATCGTGGGGGCCGGGGCGATCAACAAACTCGATGCAGGCACCTTGCTGTTGACCGGCGCCAACACCTACGCAGGTGGCACGACCGTCAGTGGCGGTACGCTGGCCGGTAACACGCTGAGCTTGCAGGGTCGCATCCTCAACAATGCGCGGCTGCTGTTTGTCCAACCCACTAACGGCGCCTTCAATGGCGTATTGAGCGGAACCGGCAGCATTACCAAACAAGGCGCAGGCGCGCTGTTGCTGACCGGCAACCAGCCATTCAGCGGCACGGTGGCAGTGGACCAGGGCGTATTGCAAGTCGGCAACGCGGCCAATCCAGGCACGGTGTTCGGTGGGCAGGTGACTGTCGCCAACGGTGCAGGCCTGACCGGTAACGGCAGCGTCGGCGCGTTGGTCAACAACGGCAATGTGACACCTGATGGCGGCAAGCTGACGGTGGCCGGTAACTTCACCAACGCCAGCACCGGTGCGCTGAACCTGCTCATCACCCCGTCGTCAACCGGCTCCCTGGCCGTCGGTGGTACGGCGAACCTGGGCGGTACGCTAAATGTGGTCAACCTGGCGCCGTACGCCGGCCCGACCACCTACACATTGCTGACCGCCAGCGCGGTAAACGGCACCTTCAGCACCACCAACCTGGAGAACCTGGCATTCCTCAATACCGCGTTGAACTACAGCCCAACTCAGGTGGCGCTGGCGGTTAGCCGCAACAACGTCAGCTACGCCAGCGTGGCCGCTACCGGTAACCAACGTGGCGTGGCCGCCGCGTTGGACAGCGGTGCTGCGGTGGGTGGCGCAACGGTGCAGAACGCGCTGCTCAACTCCGATGCCGCCGGGGCGCGCGCCGCCTTCGACAGCCTGTCTGGGGAAATTCACGCCAGCACCGCCAGCGCCATGCTCGAAGATTCGCGTTACGTGCGTGACGCCGTCAACGAGCGCCTGCGCCAGCCCGGCTGCTACCGCGAAGACGACCCACGCAACAGCCTCGCGCCAAGCGAAAACCGCCTGAGCAGCGCCGGTTGCCACGGCGAGATGGTCGGCTGGATGCGCGTACTGGGCACCTGGGGCCACATGGGCGGCGACAGCAACACCGCCAAGCTGGACCGCAACCTCGGCGGCTTCCTGCTCGGCACTGACAAGCAAGTGGATGACGCCTGGCGCGTCGGTGTGGCCGCCGGCTACACCCGCAGCGACCTGGACGCCAAGCGCCGCAGCTCCAGCGCCGACGTCGACAGCTACCACTTGATGGCCTACACCGCGTACCAGCAGGAAGCCTTCGCCGCGCGCATGGGCGTGGCGTACAGCTGGCACGACATCGAAAGCAAACGCGACGTGGCCGTAGGCGGCGTAGGCCAACGCCTCAAAGCCGACTACAAAGCGCGCAGCGCACAAGTGTTCGGTGAAGTGGGCTACACCATTGAAACCGGCAAGGTGGTGGTAGAACCGTTCGCCGGCCTGGCTTACGTCAACTACGACAGCGACACCCTCAAGGAAAAAGGCGGCTCGGCGGCCCTGCGCGGCGATGCCGATCAGGACGTGACCTTCTCGACCCTGGGCGTGCGTATCGGCCAGACCATCACCCTGGGCAACGGCTCGAAAATCACCCCACGGGGCAGCATCGGCTGGCGTCATGCCTTTGGCGACACCAAGCCGGATGCCGACCTGAGCTTTGTCAACGGCGGCGCATCGTTCAGCACCCAAGGTGTGCCGATCGCCAAGGACAGCGCGGTGGTGGAAGCGGGCCTGGACTACCAGATCAGTCAGAATGGCAAGTTGGGCCTGGGCTATTCCGGCCAACTGTCGCGCAACGATAAAGACCATGCGATGACGATCAGCTTCTCCCTCGGTTTCTGATCAAAGCCGAGTACTTTTAACCGCCCGAAAGGGCGGTTTTTTTTGGGAAATATTTCTTAACGCTATTCGATTTTTTGCGCAGGTGGCGGGGTTGTTGCCCTGCGTCTGGTCAGAAGGATGTACAAACAATTTCGCCTGGAACCCGGCTGGCAATACTGCCTTGTCCGAATCTAAAGTATGCCCTTGAGTTTATATTCCTTAGGTGGCATATTCGCATGGACTGGGACGTTGAATACACGGATGAATTCGCACAATGGTGGGATGAGCTGGGCGCAAAGGAGCAAGTCTCTGTGTCTGCCAGCGTTGATCTGCTGGGGCTTTTCGGGCCTGGGCTGGGCTTCCCCCACACCAGTGATATCAAGGGTTCCCGGCATGGCAACCTGCGGGAACTGCGGGTCAAGCATGCCGGCCGGCCCTATCGAGTGTTGTATGCATTTGATCCCAGGCGCTGCGCTGTCCTGCTGATCGGCGGCGATAAAGCCGCCGATTCCAGGTGGTACGAGGTGCATGTGCCCTTGGCCGAAAATGTGTACGACATCCATTTACAAACATTGCGTAGAGAGGCCCGTCACCATGGCTAAAAAATTCGCTGAACTTCAAGCGCGCATGACCCCGCAGTCGCGTGCCGAGGCCGAGCATCTGTTCCGCCAGCACCTCCAGGAGATGCCCCTGCATGAGCTGCGCAAAGCCCAACAGTTGAGCCAGGAAAGCCTGGCCAAGGCGTTGAATATCAACCAAGCGGCGGTTTCCAAGATGGAGCGGCGCACCGACATGTACATCAGCACGTTGCGTGACTACATCCGGGCGATGGGTGGTGAGTTGGAAATCATTGCGACGTTCCCGGATGGCCAGGTCAAGATCGACAACTTCGCTCACTAAGTCACAGTGGACCACCCAGATGAATCAGCTCCTGGCCATGCGCGCCTTCGTCCGTGTTGTCGATACCGGTTCATTCAGCCGCGCATCCGACCAGTTGGCGCTGCCACGCTCCACCGTCAGCAAACTCATCACTGACCTGGAAAAACACCTGGGCACCCAACTGGTGCACCGTACCACCCGCGCCCTGGCGCCCACGCTTGAAGGGCTGGAGTATTACCGCCATGCGCGACGGCTGGTGGCTGAGCTGGATGAAGTGGACAGCGCCGCACGCGGGCAGATCCTCAAGCCCGGCGGGCACCTGCGCGTGGACGCACCGGCCTCGTTTGCCAATTGCCTGTTGATTCCGGCGCTGGTGGACTTTCATCGTGAGTACCCTGATATCACCATCGCCTTGGGCATCAGCGACCGTGCGGTGAATATCGTCGGGGAGGGCGCCGATTGCGTGATTCGTGCCGGCAAGCTGGAAGACATGGCGATGATCGGACGCAAGGTGGCCGACCTTGAATACCTGACCTGTGCGGCACCCAGTTACGTGGCGCGCCGGGGCTTGCCAGGTTCGCCCGAAGACCTTGTAAACAACCACCTCAGGGTCGGCTATTTTTTTGCCGGGTCGGGCAAGCCGGAGCCGCTGATTTTTGAGCAGGGCCAGCAACGTATCGAGGTCAACGACTGCGCCTTTTCGACTAACGAAGGCAACGGCCTCAAGGAAATGCTGCTCGCGGGCCTGGGTGTGGGGCAGCACTTCAAGTCGATCGTGCAGTACTACCTCGACACCGGCCAGTTGGTCGAGGTGCTGCCGGGTTGGTTACGCCCGGCCACGCCTTTGCATATCCTCTACCCACCTAACCGCCATCAGAGTGCGCGGCTAAAGGTGTTTACCGAGTGGGTGATCCGCACGTTCGGGATCAGGGAATAATCGCGGTGACGCGTATCTCCACACGCATGGTTGGCAGCCCCAGGGCTTCGACGCCAACTTGCGTCCAGATCGGCGCATGGTTGGGCATATAGCGCCGGTATTGCTGCACCATTGCTTCGTTGACCTCAGGTGCAAACCCACCCACATGGTAGGAGTTGATGTGAATCACATGCTCCCAACCCGCGCCGGCGGTGGCCAGGGTGCGGTCCAGGTTGTGAAAGGCCTGGGCGATTTCTTCGCTGAGGTCGGCGGGGATCTGGAACTCATCGTCCCAGCCGCCCTGGCCTGATGTTTCTACGCGGTTGCCGATTTTCACTGCTTGGGAATAGTGCAGGCGTTCGCGCATTGTGTCGCCATAGCCGGGGGTGACGAAAAATTCGGGCATGCTCATGGTATTTCCTCGGTTGAGTACAAGACCCGACGAAGGCTAATAGATCGAATACACGAACAAAATCCCAAATTTTTGCCATGACTATCTACCGGTATGCACAATCGGTTTGCGATAAAGCCCGACTGCCAAACCGCTGATAATCACTGTGATAAAGACCAGGTTCGCGCTGCCAACGTGCTCGCCCAGTATCAACATCGAACTGGCAATGCCGAACACCGGAATCAACAGCGACAGCGGCGCTACCGTGGACACTGGGTATGCCTTGAGCAAGGTATTCCAGCCCCAGTAGGCAAAGTGCGTGGCCAGGTAAACCTGAAACAGCAGTGACCATACGGCCGTGCGGTCGAGGTTGACGGGCAGGCTTGCAAACGCCGCATCGCCGTGTACCCACCAGGCCATCAGGAACAGCGGGATTGGCGGAAACAGGCTGGCCCACACCATGAAGGAAAAGATTTCCTTAACCCCGGACGTCTTGATGATGACGTTACCGATGCTCCACGCCAGTGCGCTGAACACAATCATCAGCACGCCGAGCACGGCGTGTTCGCCTTGCTGGTTGGCGATGATTCCGGCTAATCCAATCAAGGCCAAAAAAGCCCCGGCCCACTGTGCGCCGCGAATTTTCTCCTTGAACAACACACAGCCCCAACCCAGGGTGAAAAACACGCTGAGCTGGATAAGCAAAGAGGCAATCCCCGGGCTCACCCCAAGCTGGATGCCGTAGTTGATCACACCCCACATGCCCAGGCCGAAGATCACGCCATAGGCCGCCACATAACCGAATGGCACGGCGGGGCGCTTGATGTAGAACACCCACGGCAAGGCGGCGAGGGCAAAGCGCAGGCCGGTGAGTACAAACGGGTCGATGGCCCGCAGGCCCAGTTTGGTAATGGGGAAATTCAGCCCCCAGGCCAGCGTGACCAAGAGGGCAAGTACCAGGTGTTTCTTATGCATGGACGTTCCTTTGAACCCGTTGCTTCAAAGGCGTGAATGCTAGGGCTCAGGCGAATGGCCCGCTTGCTATGTCAGGTCATACTTTGACAAGATCGGGCCATGATTCCGACCTTTGACGACAACGACCCCGAAGCACTCGTAACCCTGCGTGAATACCCGTCCGGCAGCGTGTTTGCCCGGCATACGCACCCGCGTGGCCAGTTTGCCTATGCCTCCACCGGCGCGTTAAGAATGTTCACCGACCTGGGCAATTGGGTGGTGCCGCCGCAGCGGGCCGTCTGGGTGCCCGGTGGCATTGCCCATGAAATGCACATGCGCGGCGATGTGGTGATGCTCAATACTTACCTTGATGCACAAGCGGCCGAGCGCGCAGGGTTGCAGGGCCACTGCCAGGTGTTCGAGGTGTCGCCACTGCTCAGGCATCTTTTGGAAGCCGCATTGACGTGCGGGGCATCGGCAACGTCCGAGGTGCGGCGGCACTGCGTATTGACGCTGTTGATCGACGAAATCGGCAGGTTGCCGGCTTTGCCCCTGAGTGCGCCATTGCCCGCTGAACCGCGTTTGGCACGGG
Source organism: Pseudomonas onubensis (assembly GCF_965653655.1). NCBI lineage: Bacteria > Pseudomonadati > Pseudomonadota > Gammaproteobacteria > Pseudomonadales > Pseudomonadaceae > Pseudomonas > Pseudomonas onubensis. Next base: position 19,241 of record NZ_CBFHAZ010000049.1, read on the forward strand.
CTTGCCAGCGTTTTCTGGACGCGCCTGCGCAAACCGTGTCTCTCGATCAAATGGCGCAGTGGTCGAGCATGAGTCGGCGCACCTTTACCCGGCACTTCCAGGAAAGCACCGGCATGACCTTCGTGGCCTGGCGCCAGCAAGTCTGCCTGCTGGAGGCGACTGCGCAGCTCAGCCATGGCGCCTCGATCACCGAGGTCGCGTTTGCATTGGGCTTCAGCAGCCCCAGCGCCTTCACCGCGATGTTTCGCCGGCACCTGGGCGATTCCCCGGCGCGCTACCTGGCCAAGTCCAGGGCCGTGTCGTTGTTCTGAAAAACTCACACGCTGGTCAGGATTCACCTTGCATGCCGCCATGCTTTGTTACTATCGCCGCCCACCGTCACCAGGAGTCACCGGCCCATGCAGCACCAGTGGGATGAAATGCACCGCACCCGCAAGCCCACGTTCCTGTTGTGTGGCGAGCCTCAGGGGGATGTGCTCAATCTCTATGTTCACGGTTACTCGGCCTTCTTCAACCGCCAGCAACTGAGCAATTTCACGCAACAACTGGCAAGCATCGAAGGCTCGACCAACCTGATGCTGTTCTGGCCGGCGGGTCACTTTCTGGAAAACCTTTTTGCTCCCTTTAAAGATGTGATTACCGCAATGCTTGGCGGTGGCGGCCTGGGCGCGGCAACGGTAGGTGTGGGCCGTGCGATTGCCTACTTTCTCGACCATTACAAAAGTGTCGAGGCGCGTGTCGATGAAGTGGCCAAGACGTTGTTGCCTGAACTTGCCCATTACCTGAAGGGTGAGTCGCTGCCGGTGCGGCGCATCAACCTGATCGGGCATTCCCTCGGCGCGCGTATCCTGGTCAAGAGTTTGCTGGCCAGCCCCGAGGTCGCCCGCCAATTGCCGCTCAACAACGTGTTGCTGATGGGCGGCGCCATCAGTACGTCCAGCCCCTGGGATGAAGTGTCGGCAGCCCTCAAGGGCCGCGTGATCAACTGCTACTCCAGCAAGGACTGGGCGCTGGCGATAAAGCCGGACACCGAGCGCTGCATTGGCCGCTATGCGATCGACGTCACGCCCGCGCTCAAGGCCAAGGTCACCAATGTGCACCTGGCCACCTTCGACCACGCCGCCTACTGGCCGCAGCTGAAGACAGTAGTGCAGTACACCGACCTGCTGCAGGAGCGGCGTGGCCTGATCCGCGCCGACCTGCGTAGCAGCGAAGTGCGGTTTGCCGAGGAAGACGTGGAACTGTTCCCGGCCTTGGTGCAGGCCCGCCCCGAGGAGCTTAAGTTTCTGGCTGAGTTGATGGCGCAAAAACGCAGTGCCTCGATCGACGCCGATGTGCGTGAACCGCTGAAACTGGCTATCGAATTGCAACGCATGGGCGGTGACAGCTTTATGAACCTCGCCCGTGGCCATGGCGTGAGTTATCGCCAGATCGCCGAAGATGTCGCACAGCGGCTGGGCATCAAGTTCGATGAGCCACTTGAAGCCGTGGTGCTGGCGGATATCGAGGCACTGGTCGCGGAAAAACTGATTGAGCAGTACAAGGACAAACTCAGCAGCGCCGACCGCCAGGCTTTCGACGCCGAGCTCAATGCCGCCGCGCAAAAAGAGCAGGGCCTGTTCCAACGCATCGACCTTGGCCGTTCGGCCACCACCGCCCTGAGCGGCACGGCGTTGGCGGGGTTCACCGGGTTTATGCTGCGGCGCGGCGCGGCCACGGCAATTCCGGTGGTGGGCCAGGCGCTGGCGGCGGCGATGTTACTGGTCACGGGCGTGCGCGCGTTCTCCGGCCCGGCGTATTCGATTACTACCTTGGCGGTATTGGTGATTGGCATGATTCGCCAACGCATGGAACGCGAAGCGCTGAACCAGGAGATGGACCTGGTGGTGCAAGTCGTCGAAGCGTTCGACTTGCCCCGGGAAACGGTGATGCGCACGGTCGCGTCGGACTGATAAGCTGCGGCTCTGACTTGTGTGTTTGCCTGGGATACCGCGTGAAATTCAGCCTGCCGAAAATCGCCACTGCCCCATTCTGCCCGCCGGAAGTGGCCGGCTCCGTTATCGTTGACCCCAAGGCTTCGTTTTTCAAACGGGCGCTGATGTTTGCCGGCCCCGGCCTGTTGATCTCCATCGGCTACATGGACCCCGGCAACTGGGCTACCGCCATCGAAGCCGGTTCACGTTACGGCTACAGCCTGTTGTTCGTGGTGCTGCTGGCCAGCCTGGCCGGCATGGCGGTGCAGTGCTTATGCTCGCGCCTGGGCATCGCCACCGGCAAGGACCTCGCGCAACTGTGCCGCGAGCGCTACAGCAAACGCTCCGCGCGCACGCAATGGGTGCTGGCCGAAATATCGATCATCGCCACCGACCTGGCTGAAGTGCTCGGCTGCGCCCTGGCGTTTCACCTGTTGCTCGGCGTGTCGCTGACCACCGGTATCGTCATCACCGCCTTCGACACGCTATTGATCCTGGCCCTGCAAAACCGCGGCTTCCGACGTCTTGAGGCGATCATGCTGGCGCTCGTCGCAACCATCGGCGTGTGCTTCTTTATCGAGCTGGTGTTGATCAAACCCTACTGGCCGGACGTGCTCAGCGGTTTTACCCCGTCACTGGCAGCCATCAGCGATGCAGCGCCGTTGTACCTGGCCATCGGCATTCTCGGTGCCACGGTAATGCCGCATAACCTCTACCTGCATACCTCGATTGTGCAAACCCGCCTGATCGGCAAAGACCTCGCCAGCAAACAGGACGCGGTCAAGCTGGCGCGTATCGACACCATCGGCTCCCTGGCCCTGGCTTTGCTGGTCAACGCTGCGATTTTGGTGCTGGCCGCTGCCGCGTTCTACAAGACCGGCCACACCGAGGTGGTCGAAATCCAGGACGCCTATCACCTGCTCGACCCCTTGGTGGGTGGCGCCTTCGCCAGCATCCTGTTCGGCATTGCCTTGCTGGCCTCCGGGCAGAGTTCCACCTTTACCGGCACCATCGCCGGGCAAGTGATCATGGAGGGCTACCTCAACCTGCGCATTCCGTGCTGGCAGCGACGCCTGATCACGCGCGGGCTGGCGCTGATCCCGGCGTTCCTCGGGGTGTGGCTGATGGGCGACGATGCCATTGGCAAACTGTTGATTCTGAGCCAGGTGGTGCTCAGCCTGCAGCTGCCATTCGCGTTGTACCCGCTGATCCGCATGACTGACGACAAGCAACTGATGGGGCCATTCGTTAACCGCTTGCCCACGCGGTTACTCGCGTGGTTTCTGTTTGCGCTGATCAGTGGGGCGAATGCGTGGTTGATTGGGCAGTGGTTGTTTTGACTTAAACGTGTGATCGCTCCAACTCGACCTACACCAGAATTGCCAAGGATGTGTACTGGGCAACCTGCGGATCGGCCGTCAGCAGTTTCATCGGCTCGCTCATGGCTGCCGCAACGATAAGCCGGTCGAACGGGTCTTTATGGTGTTGCTCAAGATCCTTTACCGCAATCGCGTGTTCTGAAGTGATTGGCAATTCGGTGAAACCGCTCTCCAGGCAGTATTCTCGGATTTCATCCAAATCCACCTCGAGCTTTCCCAAGCCTACCTTGATCGCCATTTCCCAGAAGGTTGCAGCGCTGACGTAAATCTCAGCAGCGTCTTCAATCAATTTTTTGGCTTTATTGGATAGCCTGGGGTCATCACTCAGTGTCCACAGCAGAATATGGGTATCCAATAGCACCCTCATAAAGGGTTGACCTCAAACGCATCCAGCAGGTCATCGGGTAAAGGCGCATCAAAGTCTTCGGGGATAATGAGCTTGCCTTTCATTGCGCCAATCCGGCGGCCTTTGGACTGTCCTACGGGGACGAGCTGTGCCATCGCACGCCCATGCTTGGCGATGGTGATCACTTTGCCTGCGGCAGCCTCATCGACCAGTTTTGACAGATTATTTTTTGCTTCACCCAGCGGTACGGTAATCATGTGGCGATCTCCATATTTTGGCCAAATATAGCCAAAATCAGCTGAGCTATCAAAGACGGCATGACGGCCGGCTTTAGCCGCGCGTTCAGAACGCGATTGTTTTTGGTAAACGAAATCCATGGCGCCTCTCCAAAAAAAGATTGAGCCAAAGTCTGCCTGCCATGTGCCGGGTCTGAAATAGTGGCCCGAAAAATCAGAACGAGCCTACTTTTCCCACGAGGAATTTTTACCTTCCAACGCTTTTCCAGTGAGAGGGAGGAACCTCACCGATCCCAATACGGCACCGCCCCAAAACACTCCACAAAATAATCAATCACCGTGCGTACCTTCAGCGACAGGCGCCGGCTGCCCGGCCATAGCGCGGCAATCTGCTGCGGCTCCAGCGTGGTCGCCACGTCGTACTCCGTGAGTACCGCCTGCAAGGTGCCGGCACGCAAGCCTTCGCCGATCAGCCAGGACGGAAACACCACCAGCCCCAGGCCTTGCTCCGCCGCATGGGTGAGCGTGTCGGCGTGGTTGCCGGTGATCGGGCCTTTGACGCTGTAGGGCGTCCAGTCGCCCTGGTCGCGGCGAAAGAACCAGCGCTGCTGGCCGGTGATGCCTTTGTAGGCCAGGCATTGATGGTTGGCCAGTTCTTCGGGGTGGCGTGGCGTGCCATGTCGGGCCAGGTAGGCGGGGCTGGCGGCGAGGCGAAAACGCTGGGGTGCGAAGATGCGCGCTTGCATGCTGGAGTCGTTAAGCACGCCGATGCGAAACAGCAGGTCGGTGCCGTCTTGCAGAGGATCGACATAGGTGTCGGTTTGCTGGATATCCAGTTGCAGCTTGGGGTAGCGGCGGCACAACTCGCCCAGCCACGGTGACAGGTGGCGTTGGCCAAACACCATGGGCGCGTTGATGCGCACCAGCCCGCTGGGTTCGCTCTCTTGCTCCTGCAGGGCTTGGCCGGCGGCCTCCAGCTGTTCCAGCATCAAGCGTGCGTGGCGCCCCAGCAGGCGCCCGGCTTCTGTAGGGCTGACCGCACGTGTGTGGCGGTAGAGCAATTGCTGGCCGAGCGCCTGTTCCATCAATTGGATTTGCCGCGAGATAGAGGAGGGCGCCAGCCCTTCGCGACGCGCCACTTCCGAAAAGCTGCCGTGGTCCAGCACGGCTACAAACAGGCGCAATGCCTTGAAACTCAGTTCATTCAAACCCTGCATCGTGGCTCCAGGCTGTGCGTAATGCGCAAAGGTGTTATCCGCATGCTCCCATTTATCGCACAGCACGGCCACCGGATAATGCGCGCCATGTTTCCTTTCTTGACGCGCAGGTGATGTATGCAGGCAAGTTCCATCGAGGGCGTGGCGCAGGCCAGGCCGAAAAAAAACCTTTTGCGCTTGCTCTTGCTGCCGCTGGTGATTCTGGCGGGCATGGGCCTGTCGGTTGAAGCCGGCTTGCTCGGGCCATTGGGTGTACAGGTCGGGCATTTGTGGGCGACGTTGAGCATCTTTGGCGTCGGTACGGCGATTCTGTTTTTGCTATTGCTGTTCAGCGGCCCGCAAAAAGGCCCGGCACTCACCGACCTGCCGCGCTGGCAGTTGATCGGCGGTTTTTTGGGGACGATGTACGTGGTGGTGCTGACTTTGGCCACGCCGCATATCGGTATCGCCATGACCATGATCGCGATCCTCTCGGGCCAGGTCGGCAAGAGCGTGCTGATCGACCATTTCGGCTGGTTCGGCACCGCGCGCAAGCGTGTCAATGGCGAACGCTGGATAGCTTTGGCGTTGATTGTGGCGGCACTTGTTCTGATTGCACGAGGTTAAGGTGATGAATCTGATTCTGTTATTGGTACTGGTGATTGCCGCCGGTGCGGTGCTGAGTGTGCAAGCCGCGATCAATGGGCGCCTGGGCCAGACGGTTGGCGTGTTGCGCAGCAGTTTGCTGACCTTTTCGGTGGGCGCAATCAGCACGGCGTTGTTGATTTTCTTCTTCGAACCCGCACAGGCCGTGAGTTTGCTGGATGTGCCCAAATGGCAACTGACCGGCGCCTTGTTCGGCGTGGTGTACATGATGGTCATGGTCGGCGCGGTGCCCGTGGTGGGGACGGCGGTGGCCACGGTGGCGGTAATCGTCGGGCAGTTGGGCATGGGCATGCTGATCGATAACTTCGGCTGGCTGGGCAACCCGGCCATCGAGCTGTCGGGCAGCCGCGTGGTGGCGATGCTGCTGTTGGCGTTGGCGCTGGTGTTCATGTACCGCAGCAACAGCCGACCGGCCGATTAACGGCGGTGAACCTTGAAACCTTGCCGGTAGTCACTGCTTAAGGTGCAGCGCCCGTTGCACCTGGACGACCATGCAAAAGGAGTCTGAACATGGCTGATAAAACCTGTGCCTGCCCACACTGCAAATGCGTACTGGGCACCAACGCGGTGATGAAAGACGGCAAGGGCTACTGCTGCCAAGGCTGCGCCGAGCACCATGCGCATGGCGAACCGTGTGCCTCGTCGACCGGTTGCGAGTGCGCTAAGTCTGCCCACGGCTAAAAATCCGCTCGGCTTATCGGGTGGCGGTCATTACCATGGCCGCTCACCCTTGATTGATGTGCTCTTCATGGCCCTGGCCGCGCCTCCCGACCTCACTGATCATGCCGTCCCCGTGCAACCGCTGGCGCGGACCTACCCGCGTGGATTGTATGTGGAGCCACACAGCCACGACTGGGGCCAGTTGCTCTACGCAATGAGCGGGGTGATGTGGGTTGAAACACCGCGCGAAGCTTTAGTGGTGCCGCCGCAGCGCGCCGTGTGGTTGCCACCGGGTGTGGAGCACGGGATTCGTGTGGTCTCAGACTTGCAGATGCGCAATATCTACCTGCGCCCGGCGTTGGCGGCGACGCTGGACAGTCAGGTGCAAGTGATTGAAGTCGGCGGCCTGCTGCGTGAGCTGATCGTCACGCTGGTCGATCAAGGCGATAACGGTGACACAGCCTATTACGACGCCGTGGTCGGCCTGGCGCTGTTGGAGCTGCAACGCGCGCGCCGCTCGCAGATCCGCATCGCCATGCCACTGGGGGCGGACCGGCGGTTGATCAATGCCTGCCAGGCGGTGATGGCGGCGCCCTCGCTGGAAATCCCCTTTGAGCAACATGCCGAGGCGGCGGGTGCCAGTGTGCGCACGCTGGCGCGGTTGTTTCAGAACCACCTCGGTATGGGCTTTGCCGAGTGGCGCCGTCAGGTGCAACTGGCCACGGCGGTGGCGGAGTTGATCCAGGGCCAGTCGGTGAGCGGCATTGCCCGCTCTTTGGGCTATTCGCCGAGCAGCTTCAGCGACATGTTCCGCCGTGAACTCGGTGTGGCGCCGTCGCAATACGTCGGTTGAGGCTTTGGCCGAAATCCTGAAGCACTTGGCCGATGCTTCGGGAATGGGCTCACTACACTGGGCGCATCAACCTACCCGGCGTAAACCCTATGAACTATCCCCTATGAACTATCTCATTTCCCTCGCCATCGGCCTGTTTGTCGGCGTGATCTATGGTGCCCTGGACTTTCGCTCGCCCGCGCCGCCCGCCATTGCCCTCGTGGGCTTGATGGGTATGTTGATCGGCGAGAAGCTGTGGCCCATGGGGCGTGCGCTGGTCAGCGGTTGGTTGTCCTGATTCCTTTTTACCCTTCGATGGATATTGGCCATGAACGCACTGCAATTTTCCGCCACCGGCGACCTCGCCGCCCTCAGTCTCGTTGAAGTTGCCAAGCCGCTGCCGGCCGCCGGTGAAGTGTTGGTCCAGGTTAAAGCGGCGGGTTTGAACCCCAGCGACGTTAAAAACGTTCTTGGGCGGTTTCCCTACACGACATTGCCGCGTATTCCCGGCCGGGATTTTGCCGGTGTGGTGGTGCAAGGCCCGCAGGAACTGGTTGGCCAGGCGGTGTGGGGCACCGGCCGTGACCTCGGTTTTTTTGCCGACGGCTCCCACGCGCAATACCTCACGGTGTCGGCGAAAGGCGTAGCGCATAAACCGACACATTTGAGTTTTGCCCAGGCTGCCAGTCTTGGCGTGCCGTACACCACCGCTTGGGATGCGCTGGAGCGCAGCGGTGTCGGCAAAGGCACGCGGCTGCTGGTGATTGGCGCCAACGGTGCTGTAGGCAGCGCGGCGTTGGCGCTGGCGAAAATTCGCGGTGCGCAGGTGCTGGCGGCAGTGCGCAAAGCGGATCAGGTCGAGGCGTTGCAGGCGCAGGGCTTCGACGCGATTGCCCTGGGCCAACCGGACGCATTGGGAGGGCAGGTGAATGCGGTGTTCAAGGGCGGCGCTGATGTGATCTTCGACACTACCGGTTTCTGGCTGCCCGCGGCTGTCGCAGGGTTATCCGCGTTCGGCCGCATCGCAATCATCGCGGCGCCGGTCGATGGGCATGTGCAACTGCCGGCACTGGCGTTGTATCGCAAGGGCGGCTCGGTGGTGGGCATCAATTCATTGCTCTACAACTGCGAGCAGTGCGCGGTGATGCTGGAGCAGTTCGGGCGGTTTTTTGATGAGGGTTCGCTGCCGTTGCCGACAGGCTTGCGTGAAGTGGCGTTGGCGGATGGGGTGCAGTGTTACGAGGAAGTGAACAAGGGCAGTGCGGACAAGATCATCTTCCTGCCTTAACTCGGTTAAAAACTGTGGGAGCGGGCTTGCTCGCGAATGCGGTGTGTCAGTCGCCAGATGTATTGGCTGATCCACTGCTTTTGCGAGCAAGCCCGCTCCCACATTTGGATCTCCACAAGGTTTCAGGCATCTGGGTTGATCGGACGTTTCCCACACAGGTTTCAGGTTGTCGCTCGGAAGCCGGCTGACTAACCTCACTGCCGTCGCTGTCAATTCAGCGGCCGGATTTGACCGTCCGACTTGTTAACGAATCGCTACGCCCTGTACCAATCTCAGGCGCTTTTTTTATGCCTGAGGTATTGTGTCGCGGCAGTTGTGCGCGGGATACCTTTGGGTATGCCGGGTTCGTTGACAACCGGTCGGTCAACCCGCGTACAGCTGCCACCTTACCCTTGCTTGACCGCGAGCGTTGGCAGCTTCACTTGTCGACGGAGTTCCACCATGATCAAAGACAGCCCCAATCCCCCAGTCCATCAAGACTACGACACCAGCACCCTGCACGAAGTCGCCTACCGCGCGATCAATCACTATCTCAACCCCGGCAAACCCATTCCTGAACCCAGCGAAGGCATCTTCACCGTGCGCGCAGACTTGGGTACGGAAACCTTGCTGGTCAATGCTTCCCAGGATCTGGCTTCCATCAGTGATATCGCCAACCACCTGGCGTTTGAAATCGAGGGTTCGCAACGCAATGTCGCGCTGGGTATCTGTCGGATGCTGGAGGGTGTGCAACTGCTAGTCGACAAGGCGCTGAATGTAGCCCACCCCGTGACCTAAGATCGTTCCCACGCTCTGCGTGGGAATGCATCCTGTGACGCTCCGCGTCACCTTGCGCCATCTACGACGGGACGCAGAGCGTCCGGGGCGGCATTCCCACGCGGAGCGTGGGAACGATCTATCGGCACTAGGCTTCTGGAACACCTTTTTCCCACGCCGACCAGTTCATAAGATCGTTCCCACGCTCTGCGTGGGAATGCATCCTGTGACGCTCCGCGTCACCTTACGCCATCTACGACGGGACGCAGAGCGTCCGGGGCGGCATTCCCACGCGGAGCGTGGGAACGATCTATCGGCACTAGGCTTCAGGGACGCCTTCTTCCCATGCAGACCAGTTCTTCAGGATCGCCTGTACCAGCGGATTGCCCGTGCGGTACAGGTTCTCCAGTGCCGGTACAAACCCGCCCTGGTCCGCGTACTTCAGCAAGTTAAGATCGTTCCCACGCTCTGCGTGGGAATGCATCCTGTGACGCTCCGCGTCACCTTGCGCCATCTACGACGGGACGCAGAGCGTCCGGGGCGGCATTCCCACGCGGAGCGTGGGAACGATCTATCTGCACTAGGCTTCAGGGACGCCTTTTTCCCACGCCGACCAGTTCTTCAGGATCGCCTGTACCAGCGGATTGCCCGTGCGGTACAGGTTCTCCAGTGCCGGTACAAACCCGCCCTGGTCCGCATACTTCAGCAAGTTGTCCACTTCGCTGTAGCCCGGATACGGCCGGTCGAAATCGGAGCCGGCGCGCACCACGGCCAAGCGCTGAATATCCACCAAACCTTCTCGGCTGGCGCGCAGCAAGGCTTCATAGGTGGAGTTGTCTTCCTGCTGGGTGGTGCAGTACTCGCCTTTATTGTCGGTGAGCAACTTGGTCCAGACCTCGGCGCGTTCGCTCAGGCGTGTGCCGGAGAACCAGGTGTTGCCCGCCAGTGTGTCGCAACGCGTGACTTGCGGCGGCTGGTTGGCCGGCGCGGCCGGGTAGTGTTTACGCCAGGCGCTGGACTCCTTGCTTTCGCTCAGCTCAACCTTTTGCGACAGGGCAAACGCCTTGGCCTGCAACTTGGGGTTCAGCTCGAATACTTCGGTCTTGTAGTCCAACGGTGGTTTCTCGTTGGGGCCTTTGGTGTTGATGCCGATGTAACCGGTTGGCCAGTCTTTAGGTGCATCGCGCGAATCCAGCTCCCACTGGGTGCCGAACTCCACCAGGTAATGCGCCCAGGCGGCGGTGCCGATGGTTCCGTGTTTAGGGCTGATGCCGGCGATCCCGGCAATCAGGAAGTAGCTCTGGCGCAGGTCAAACTTGGGCGACAATGCCAGGGCCAGCGTGGACGCGGCGGCGTTGGTCTGGCCCATGCCGGTCACCAGCAGGCACACGTCCTGGGTGTTGCAGCGAATCACCGGGTATTCGGCCGACAGGCCTGGCACGCGGACTTCCTGCTTGAGTTCCAGGCGGTCGATCCAGGTTTGCGCCTCGGGGGCGAACATGGTGATCAGCATCACTTTGGGCTTGATCGGCGCTGGAGTATCCGCCAGTACCACGTGGGGCAAAAAGGCCAAGCCGATGGCCATCGAAAGACGGGTAAACATTTTCATCCATAGCTCCTTGATCAGAATTGGTAACCGACACCGGCGTAGTAGCCCCAGCCATCCGAGCGGGCGCGGAAGTTGCCTTCACCGAAGTTCAGCTCGCTGCCATCCTCCCAATTGCCGCCGTTGTGGAAGTAACGGCCGACCAGGGTGAAGCGCAAGTGGGTGAACGAGTACAGCAGCACGTTGGTCGCCACCAGTGAGTTGGCGGTGCGCGCCGGGTTGTCCTTGTGCAAGTCCGAGCCGAAATCGTAGTTGGTAAAGCCGATATAAGTCAGCGAGGCACCGTTATCGAAGCTGCTGATGGGCACGATGTACTTCATTTGCGCACGGTAGCCGTCCCACGAATATTCATTGTTCGCGCCGTAGTTTTCCCACTGGTAACGCCCATAGAAGTTGGCCGACAGGTTGACCCGCGAATGGGTGTCGATGTCGGTGCCCAGGCCGCTGTACAGGGTGTTGGCGCGGTTGGACTTGTTGCTGCCGTGGTCGTAGATCCAGTCAAAGGCTACATACCATTCCTTGAACGGGCCGATGGCCAGACTGCGGCCGGCCAGGTAGTCGATGGAGATACGCGGCTCATGCTCCATAAATACCGGCGAGCCATGGTCCCACGCGCCTTTGTCATTACTGTTACCGATGCCGAGGATTTTCGGCACGTCGATGTAGCCATACAGCTCGAACGGGCCTTTGCGGCCGAAGTACTCGTACTCCAGGTACACATCGTCCTGCGGCTTGGGGCCGAAGCTGATGTCTTTGCTGCCGATCAGGGTCAGGTCCTGGTTGAACCATTCCGACATATACACGCCTTTTTTTGTCGGGCTGGCGTCGGGGCTTTTGGTTTCAGGGCTGAGGGTTTCGCCCTGTGCTGAGTCATCCACGGGTTTTTGCTGCGCCAAAATGGGGGCGCTGAGTACTCCCGTAACGGCGGCCAGTAGCAAGGAAACACCAAAACAAGCGGGACGCCTTGAGGTGAGGTGCATTGAAAATCCCTATTCTTACGCGGTTTGAACCCGTTTCTGCGGGTAGTGATGAACTTGGTGGCCAAGTTCGTTCCGCAAACGTTTGCACGTGGCGTACCAACTTTGCTCAAAGGCTTGAGCAGTATGGAAAAAACAGGGATTAGTCGACCTTTCGGTCAAAATTGGCTGGGTGTCAATTTCTCGATGCGGTTTAATAAATGCATCGCGGTTTCGCGCCGATACTCGCTCGGCGTCTGGTGCATCTCGATGCGAAAGTGCCGGTTGAAGTTGGACAAATTGGCGTAGCCCACTTCAAAGCAAATGTCTGCCACCGACATGTCGCTTTGCAGCAACAGGCGGCAGGCGCGTTGCACGCGGAACTTGCGCATCAGGTCGATAAAACCGTGGCCGGTGTTGCGTTTGAAGAAGCGCGAGAAGCCCGGTTCGCTCATCTGCAATTGCTGGGCGATGACCGAGAGGCGCAAGTCGCCGGTCAGCTCGCGCATCAGGTAATCGAAGGCTTTGTTGATGCGTTCGGCGCTGCGTGCATCCAGGGTGGGCGCATAGCAGGGGCTGGCCAACGCCTTTACCTGCGCTTGCGGTGCATTTTTAAGCGTGTCGAGCAGTCGCAGGAACAGGATCAACCGCTGCAGGCCGTGGGCGTTGCCGATGGCTTCCATCAACTCGGCTGCCTGCATGGTGGTCTCGCCAGTAAATTCCAGGCCGCGTCGGGCCTGTTCGAACAGCGGCTGCAAATCGCCGAGTTCCGGCAGGGTTTTGCGCAGGGCGAGCAGGGCGGCGCCGTCGAATTGCAGCACCACGTCGCGGCCATGCAGGTATTCGCCGGGAGCCAGGTCGCCGATCCAGTCATGGGGCAGGTCCGGGCCGATCAACGCCACATGCCCGGCGCTGAACGCACCAATGTAGTCGCCCGCCACCAACTTGCCGCTGCCTTGGCGGATCAGGTGAATCTCAAACTCGGGGTGATGGTTCCAGCGTGCCAGGTCATACGGGTAGTCATGTTCGAACCAACGAAAACAGTGGTCCGGCTCGGGCAGGATCACTTCGAGTTCGGCGGGGCGGTGTTCGAATAATTGGGCGCGGCTGACGGGCATGCTGATGCCTCTTGTAGGGGCGATGGCTTCAAAATACGCGCACTGGCAATCAGTGCGCTACCCCCGGTTTCGCCCGGCGCTGATACTTTTTTGACTTTCAAGCGCGAGTTAAAAAAGTACCAGCCGTGCATTCGCCATTCGTTTGTGAGGGCCTGGCCAAGCTGCTGTAATCGGTGCTCAACAACAAAAACAACAGGTGGATACCGCCATGCTCAAGCTCCCACACGCGCTGTTCCTGCTAACTGGCCTGGCGCTGGCCATGCCCAGCTACGCCGCTGACACCGTGACCATCGCCACGGTCAATAACAGTGACATGATCCGCATGCAGCGCTTGTCCAAAGTGTTCGAGCAGCAGCACCCGGACATCAAGCTCAATTGGGTGGTGCTCGAAGAAAACGTGCTGCGCCAACGCCTCACCACCGATATCGCCACCCAGGGCGGGCAGTTCGATGTGCTGACCATCGGCACCTACGAGACGCCATTGTGGGGCGCCAAACACTGGCTGGAGCCGCTGACCGAACTGCCTGCCAACTATGACGCCGAGGATATTTTCCCTTCCGTGCGCCAGGGTTTGTCGGTGAACGACACCCTGTATGCGCTGCCGTTTTATGGCGAAAGCACCGTTACCTACTACCGCACCGACTTGTTCAAGCAAGCGGGGCTGAGCATGCCTGCGCACCCGACCTGGACTCAGCTCGGTGCGTTCGCGGCCAAACTCACGGTAAAAGACAAAGACCAATACGGCATGTGCCTGCGTGGCAAAGCCGGTTGGGGCGAGAACATCGCCTTGTTGAGCACTATGGCCAATGCGTTTGGCGCACGCTGGTTCGACCCACAGTGGAAGCCGCAACTGACCAGCCCCGAGTGGACAGCCGCGGCCAACTACTACGTCAACACCCTGAAAAACTACGGCCCGCCGGGCGTGTCCAGTAACGGCTTCAACGAAACCCTGGCGCTGTTCAATAGCGGCAAGTGCGCAATCTGGGTGGATGCCAGCGTCGCCGGCTCATTCACCACCGACAAAACCCAGAGCAAAGTGGCCGACAGCGTTGGGTTTGCCGCCGCGCCGACCGAAGTCACCGACAAAGGCTCCTCCTGGCTGTACGCCTGGTCCCTGGCGATCCCGGCCACGTCCAAGCACAAAGACGCCGCCAAGGCCTTTATTGCCTGGGCCACCTCCAAGGACTACATCCAGCTGGTCGCTGATAAAGAAGGCATCACCAACGTACCGCCGGGTACCCGCCAGTCCACCTACAGCGAGGCTTACCTGAAGGCCGCGCCGTTTGCCCAGGTAACGCTGGAGATGATGAAGCACGCCGACCCTGCGCACCCGTCGGCCCAGCCGGTGCCGTATGTGGGTATCCAGTACGTGACCATCCCGGAATTCCAGGCCATCGGCACCTCGGTGGGCAAGTTGTTCTCGGCGGCGCTCACCGGCGGCATGACAGTTGACCAGGCCTTGCTTGAAGCTCAGTCCACCACCGAACGCGAAATGAAACGCGCTGGTTATCCTAAATAACAGGACTTCTTTATGAACCGACTTGAAGGTAAAAGCGCGCTGATCACCGGATCGGCGCGCGGTATCGGCCGCGCCTTTGCCCAGGCTTACATCGCTGAAGGCGCCACGGTTGCCATTGCTGATATCAACCTGCAACGCGCCCAGGCCACAGCGGCCGAGCTGGGCCCACAGGCTTACGCGGTCGCGATGGACGTCACCGACCAAGCCTCTATCGACGCTGCGATTAGCGCCGTGGTGGCCCAGGCCGGCAAGCTCGATATCCTGATCAACAACGCCGCGCTGTTCGACTTGGCGCCCATCGTCGACATCAGCCGTGACAGCTTTGAGCGGCTGTTCTCGATCAACGTCGCCGGCACGCTGTTCACCTTGCAGGCGGCGGCCCGCCAGATGATCAGCCAGGGCCACGGCGGCAAGATCATCAACATGGCCAGCCAGGCCGGGCGGCGCGGCGAGCCGCTGGTGGCGGTGTATTGCGCAACCAAGGCGGCGGTGATCAGCCTTACGCAGTCGGCGGGTTTGAACCTGATCAAGCAGGGCATCAACGTCAATGCCATCGCCCCGGGCGTGGTCGACGGCGAGCATTGGGATGGCGTGGATGCGTTGTTTGCCAAGCATGAAGGGCTGGCGCCTGGCGAGAAGAAACAGCGGGTTGGGGCCGAAGTGCCGTTCGGGCGGATGGGTACAGCTGAGGATTTGACCGGCATGGCGATTTTTCTGGCCTCCAAAGACGCCGACTATGTGGTGGCACAGACCTACAACGTCGATGGCGGCAACTGGATGAATTGAGCCAAGCACTGAGCAAAATGTGGGAGCGGGCTTGCTCGCGAAAGCGGCGTGTCAGTCAATGCATTCAGCAACTGACACACCGCATTCGCGAGCAAGCCCGCTCCCACATTGGATCTCCATAAGGCTTGAATGCGGGGTCAGTTGGCAATGCGGTGATCAAAAAAGTAAACAAAGTGTTTGTGGAGGTAGCAGTCCCTCATGTCTACTTTTACCTGCACCTCACAGGAGTGCCGCCATGCCCCTTCCGAAAACCGCCTTAGCCTCATTCGACGTCGACCCTCAAAAGAGTTTCACGCCGTTGTGCCCCAATGAACTGCCGGTGGCCGGCGGCGACCAGATCGGTGCCGAACTCAACTATATGGCCAGTCTTGCCGCCTACCGTGTCGGCAGCAAAGACGCACATACCCCGCACGCCCCGTGGGTGGTCACGCAACCCGGCGACATGCTCAAACCCACCGGCCTTGAGCATGCCGACCTCACCTGGCTCAGTCATTGCGTGCCGGGCACTGAGGGCTTCACCTTGCTCGACGAATTACCCACCCCGTATGACTACGACTACTTCATCTGGAAGGGCGTCGAACCCGACCTGCATCCCTATGGCGCCTGCTACCACGACCTGCACGACAAGCTGTCCACCGGGGTTATCGAGTACCTCAAGGCCCAGAGCGTGCGCCGCGTGATCGTGGGCGGCCTGGCCCTGGATTTCTGCGTCAAGACCACCGCCTTGCAATTGCTCAGGGCTGGCCTGGAAGTGGTGCTGCATTTGCCGGCGTGCCGGGGCATCAGCGAGGAGGGCGGTGCAGCGGCGGTCACGGATTTGCTCAATGCCGGTGCAGCCATCAGCCGTAGCCGCGAAGAACTGGCCGCGATGGCCACGCGTTAAGGCGCATAGAAAACACCGAATATCTGCTTTTCTGTGGGAGCCAGCTCACACAGTCGACCGAACCAGTGGCCCGCGGCTAGAGCAGATAACTTTGCGCACTGGAATATGAGACGTGTCCTATACCCTCGCTGGGCATGACTCATTTACCCTCATCGCTTTTGCACGTGCGGCCTTGATGGCCAGGGGGCGCTGTAGCGTGAGGGAGTCAACTGCAAACCGTCTTACCCGGTTCCTGCCTGAATTTATGCTGGTGGTGGTTGTGAGCCTGCTGTCAGGCGCAACGGCTGCCTTCCTGGCGAGCACCACCTATTTGCGCTGCCTTGGCCCTGCGATGCAAACCGCCTGTTCCGTTGCTCTTGTGCTGGGCTTGATGATTTTTTCTGGCGTCGGCCATTCGATGCTGGCACGCGGGCGCGTTTGTTCCACGGGGTGGCAGGCGGGCTATTTTGTCCTGTGCCTGGCGGTGGTGACACCGACTATTCAATACCGGCCCCACGCGCTGGGCTACGTATTGGGGGTTGCGTTTCCACTTTTGGGAATACTGTTATTAAACACTTACCGCTATCAAACGATGCGGTTGAAACTGGCAGACATTCGCTGCCAGTAACTCCCGCGCAGTCACGCGGGAGCAGGCCACGCCTACCCGCTAACGCTCGATCGAGCGACTCCAGCGCGCATTCCACTCTGGCCGCGCCTGGTTCACCTGGTCCCAATCAATCGAAATCGCCGTCTGCAAATACCCTTGCATCGCCTCCACCCGTGCGCGGGTTTTGTCGGTGGTCGGCGTGGTCGGGTTCGACGGGATCTGGTCGCCTTCTTCCAGCGCCGGCGCCTGGGCCTCTGCCGTCAGCAAGAAGGCCGCGAGTTTCTGCGCCAGTTCCGGCTGGTCGTTACGCGCAATTACACACTCGGCCACGTTGAGCACCACTGCACCTTCCTTGGGCTGTGCATATTCCATTGGAATGCCGAGCAATTGCTGGGTGGTGACCTGGGTGGGGGTGAGCGGGAAGATCGCCGCTTCGTCGGTCTGCACCATCTCGGAGATCTTCGCGGAACTGGCGATGTATTCCAGCACGTTGGGGCCGATGGTCTTTGGCCAGGCCTTGAAGCCTGGCTCCACGTTGGTTTCGGAGCCGCCCTGGATGCGGTTGAACATCAAGAAACCGTGCAGGCCGAAGGTGGAGGAGGCCAGCGACTGGAACACCACTTTGTCCTTGAAACGCGGGTCGGCCAGGTCCATCCATGAGGTGGGCGCGGCCCAGCCTTTTTCCTTGAACATTTTGGCGTTGTAGCCCAGGCCCGTCACACCGAGCGTCACGGCGACGGCTTCATCCTTGATCTTCGCCTTGGCCGGGATCTGGTCCAGGGTCGGGTTGGGTGTGAGTTTGTCGCACAGGCCCATGGAAATGGCGCGGTACATGATGCCGTCGTCGAGGAACATCACGTGCATCTGCGGGTTGTCTTTGTTGGCCTGGACCTTGGCGAGGATGTCCGACGAGGTGCCGGGCACGATCACCACCTTGACGTTATTGGCCTTCTCGAACGCGGGCAGCACCTTGTCGGCGTACACCCGTTCCATGGTGCCGCCGTTCATGCCCAGGTACAGCGTCGGTGCGGCATGGGCGGTGGCGGTGAGCAAGACGAGGGGCAAGCAGGACAGCGCGATACGTGGGTTCATGGATGTTTTTCCTCTCAGGCTTGGAAACGACGAATGGAAAACGCTTCGATGGGTTGGCGGCTGGCGCCTGTGCAGACGATCTCTGCCAGGGCTTCACCGACGGCGGGGCCGAGCTGGAACCCGGCGCCGGCAAAGCCGAAACCGTGGAGCAGGCCAGGTTGGGTGCTGCTGGGGCCGATCACCGGTTCATGATCGGGTAAGTAACCTTCGGTGCCGCTCCAGGTACGAATCGCCTGGGCACCCTTGAGAAACGGGTACAGCTCGCCGGCATTGCGCAGAATCTCCAATACCGCCGCTTGCCCGGGGCGCGCTGTCAGCGGGCCAAGGGCAAAACCACGGCCGCCGCCGAGGATGCAGTTGCCACGCGCGATTTGGCGCGCATAAATACCGCCGCCTTCAACGCCGGTGCTCACGTTCATCACCACCGGCAGCGGCTCGGTCACCAGCATCGCCGGGTGTGCCGAGGTAATCGGCACCGGCTCGCCAAATTGCGCGGCGAGCGTGCCGGCCCAGGCGCCGGCGCAGTTCAGCAACCACGGCGCTTGCAGGTGCAGGCCATTGGCGCAGCGCACCTGGAAGCACTGGCCGTCATGTTCGATCTGAGTCACTTCGGCCTGCTCGTGCACCGCCGCGCCAAGGCGCTGCGCCGCACGGGCGAAAGCGGGCGACACCAGGCGCGGGTTGGCATGCCCGTCTTCGGGGCACAGCGAGGCGCCCACCGCGATGTCACCCACCCACGGGAAGCGCGCACGCAATTCGGCGTAATCCAGCAGTTGCAAGCCCAGGCCAAAACCACGGATCTGTTCGGCATAGGCTTGCAGCGCGGCGAAATCCGCATGGCTGCGCGCCAGTTTCAAATGCCCGGAGCGCACGTACTCGCCGTTGATGCCGATCAACCCCGGCAGGTCGGCCCACAGCTCATGGGCGCGTTGTGAGAGGGGCAGTTGATGCAAGGGGCGGCCTTGGCGGCGCACACCGCCGTAATTCACGCCGCTGGAGTGCGAGCCGCAAAAGTCCCTTTCCACCAAGGCCACACGCTGGCCTTTTTGCGCGAGCATCAGGGCCGCCGATGCGCCGACGATGCCGCCGCCCAACACGATCACGTCGATCATGGCTGCACCTGCACGCCAAACGGCAGCGGCTTGATCGGCGCCTGACCGCGCAGGCGGCCAACCTCGTGTATAGCGCGACCGCTGCGCTCGGCCACAATCTCTGCTGCCGCCAGCCCGCACATGCGGCCCTGGCAGCGGCCCATGCCGACGCGGCAATGGGCTTTGACCCGGTTGATTTCCCAGTGGCCTTCATCGACGACGGCGCGCACGTCGCCGACGCTGACTTCTTCGCAGCGGCACAGGATTAACTCATCCGGCGCCTGTGCAGCCCATTGCTCAGGGAAAGGGAACGCGGTTTCCAGGCCATGGCGAAAGCGCTGGATACCCGCCAGTTGCTGCTCAAGCAGCGCTGGGCGAAGCGGATCGATGGCAGTGCCTGAATCTTCCAGGACCGCCAACGCCGCACGTTCACCGGCCATTTGCGCAGCGTCGGCGCCCATGATCCCGGCACCGTCGCCGGCCAGGTACACGCCGCTTACGCTGCTGCGCCCGGCACTGTCGCGCTGTGGCAGCCAGGCGCGGTTCAAACTGTTCCAGGCAAATTCACAGCCGAGCAAATCCGCCAGTTGCGTCTCGCTGCGCAGCGCATGGGCGAACGCCACGGCATCGCATTCCAGCACCTGCTTGCCCCAGCGAATGCCACGCACCCGTTGCTCGCCGTCGATCTGCTGGAGCGTCGTGCCCTGATACACGCGAACCCCATGGGCAGTGAGCCAGGCACGGTAATAAATGCCTTTGGCCAGGGTCGCCGGTTGCCCCAGCAGCGCCGGCAAAGCACGGCACTGGGCACTGAACGGCGCGCTATCGAGCACCGCCACCACCTTGGCCCCGGCCTTGGCGTATTGGTAGGCGACCAGATACAGCAACGGCCCACTGCCACACAACGCCACGCGCTCACCAATGGCACAGCCCTGATACTTCAACGCGATTTGTGCCGCGCCCAGGCTGTAGACACCGGGCAAGGTCCAGCCCGGCACTGGCAGAATGCGGTCGGTGGCGCCGGTGGCGACGATAATCCGGGCGTATTCCACGCTTTCGGCGTGGCCGTTATTCAACATGTCCAGGCGACCGTCCTCGGCATTCCACACCAGGGTTTCGGGCCGGTAGTCGATCAGCGGCGCCAATTCATCCAGTGTGCGGTGTACGGCCGTAGCCTTGCCCGCCTCAAAGCCATACAGTTGCTTGGCCGAGCGCTGAAAATTAGCCGGTTGGCGCCGGTAAATCTGCCCGCCGCCGCGCAGGCTTTCATCCACCAGGCACGGCTTGATGCCATGGTTCAGCAAGGTACGCGCCGCGCTGATGCCCGCCGGGCCTGCGCCCACAATCACGATCGGTTTCATGCCTGACGCCCCGGATCGCGGCTGATCGCCTGGCCCTCTTGCAGCAGCGTCGAACACGCCCGCACACGGCGCCCATCCTCCAGCCGCACCCAGCAGTCCTGGCACGCGCCCATCAGGCAGAAACCGGCGCGGCGTTCGGCGCTGAAATCGCTGCCGCGCAGGTGCTCGGCGCAGGTCAATATGGCGGTGAGCAAGGTGTCGCCCAGCAAACCGCTGGCTGGTTTACCGTCGAGGGTGAAGGCCAGGGCAGGGCGCCGGGTTTCGACCAAGCGTTTGAACAAGGCCATCAATGTTTCCCCACCAGTACGCGGTCCAGGCCATACACCCGGTCGAGCAGGATCATGGTGGCTGCGGTGAGTGCAATCACCAGCGCCGAGACCGCCGCCATCATCGGGTCGATGGATTCGGTGGCGTACACGTACATGCGCACCGGCAGGGTTTGCGTGGCCGGCGAGCTGACAAAAATAGACAGCGTCACTTCATCGAAACTGTTGATGAACGCCAGCAACCAGCCGCCGGCCACGCCCGGCAGAATCATCGGTAAGGTGATTTGGCGGAACAGCGTAAAACGCCCGGCACCCAGCGACTCGGCGGCTTGCTCGGCACTGCGATCAATACCGATAGCCGCCGCCAACACCAGGCGCAGCACATACGGCGTGATGATCACCACGTGCGCAAGCATCAGCCAAGTGAAGCTGCCATTCACGCCCATCAGCGCAAACAGACGCAGCATCGCCACGCCCAGCACCAGGTGCGGGATGATGATGGGCGACAGGAACAACGCACTGAAAAAGTTGCGACCAGGGAACTGATAGCGGCTGATCGCCAAGGCGGCGGGCACTGCAATCAGGGTTGCCAGGGTGGCGGCGGTAAATGCCAGGATCAGGCTGTTGTAAAACGCCTGGATAAAGTCGGCACGCTCGAACACTGCCCGAAACCAGCGCAGCGAGAAGCCCGAGGTGGGCAGGCTCAAGGTGTTTTCCGGGGTGAAGGCCACCAGGCACACCACCACCAGCGGCGCCATCATGAACAGCACCACCAAACCATGGAAACCGAGTGCCAAAGGACCGTTTCTGGACATGCGCTTAAACCCCCAGGGACTTTTTGTAGCGGCCTTCGACCATGCGGTTCCAGCTCAGCATGATCAGCAAATTGACCAACAGCAGCACCACCGCAATGGTCGCGCCCATGGGCCAGTTGAGTTCCGAGAGGTATTGGTCGTAGACCACGGTGGCGACCATTTTCAGGCGGCGTCCGCCGAGCAGGCCGGGGATCGCAAACGAACTGGCAGCCAGGCCGAACACGATCAAGGTGCCGGACAGCACGCCCGGCATCACTTGTGGCAATACGATCTTGCGCATCACCGTGGCCTGGCTTGCGCCCAGCGACAACGCCGCCTGCTCCGCCGACGGGTCGAGCTTTTGCAGCGAGGTCCACACCGGGATGATCATGAACGGCAGCATCACGTGCACCAGTGCAATCACCACGGCGAACGGCGTGTACAGCAGTTTCACCGGGCGCCCGCCGAGGAACTGAATGACTTGGTTGACCAGCCCGTCGGCGCCGAGCAACAAGCTCCAGCCGAAGGCGCGCACCACCACCGAGATCAGCAGCGGCGTGAGGATCACAATCAAAAAAATCGAGCGCCACGGCGTGCCCATACGGCTGAGGATGTAGGCTTCGGGTACGCCGATCACCACGCACAGCAGGGTCACCAAGGCGCTGATCCAGAAGGTGCGCCAGAAGATCTCGTAGAAGTACGCATCGCTGAACAGCGACAGGTAATGCGCGAAGGTCCACTCATCAGCCTTCACGCCCACCTGGTAGTCGAACACGTTGAACGACAGCACCAGGGTCATGAACAGCGGCAGGATCAGCAGGCCGCTGAACAGCAGCAGGGCCGGCAACGACAACAGATAACCACGGCTCATGCGCGCACCTCATCCGCCGCCAGTACGCGCAGCAATTCGGCGTGCCAGTCCAGGCCCACCGCCGCGCCGCAACCGAGCGGCGCGCTGCCGTCGTTGCTGCGTACCACGGTGATTTCGCCCAGAGGCGTCTGGATGCGGTAGAGCCATTGGCTGCCGAAAAAATAGCTGTCGAGGACCTTGCCTTGCAGGCGGCCTGAGCCGGCATCCACCAGCTGGATTTTTTCCGGGCGCAGGCTCAGTACCAGTTCGCCGTCGCCGCCGATATGCCGCACTTGCGCAGTGCCGAATTCGTCATAGTCACCCGCCAGCAGATTGGCCTTGCCGACAAAGTCCGAGATAAACCGCGTACGTGGGTGTTCGTAAAGTTTGTAGGGCGCGTCGATCTGGGTCACGCGCCCGGCCTGCATCACCACCACGCGGTCGCTGATCGACAGCGCTTCGGCCTGATCGTGGGTGACCATCAAGGTAGTGATGCCCACGGCGCACTGGATGCGGCGGATTTCAAACTGCATTTCTTCGCGCAGGTTGGCATCGAGGTTGGACAGTGGCTCATCCAGCAGCAGCACGGGCGGCTCGATCACCAGCGCACGCGCCAGGGCCACACGTTGGCGCTGGCCGCCGGACAACTCGCGCGGGTAGCGCTCGGCGTGTGGGGCCAGGCGCACCAGTTCCAACACGGTTTTAACTTTGCTGGCGATCTCGGCGGCCGGCACTTTGCGCATCTTCAGGCCGAAGGCGACGTTGTCGCGCACGCTCATGTGCGGGAACAGTGCGTAGCTCTGGAACACCACGCCCAAGCCACGGCTGGCGGGTTTGGCGTGGGTGATGTCGCGGCCGTCGAGCAGGATCTGCCCGCCGCTCACGTCGACAAAGCCGGCGATCATTTGCAGGGTGGTGGTCTTGCCGCAGCCTGATGGGCCGAGCAGGGAAACGAACTCGCCTTTTTCCACTGCAAGGTCGGTGGCGACCACAGCATCGACGGCGCCGTAGCGTTTGCTCAAGGCGTTGAGTTGGAGAAAAGCCATGTCTGCGTTCCACCTTTTTTGAGTCGCGTCGAAACGCGCTTTTTTGTTTTGGGCAGATGCGAAAAGAGTGTTGCGGGTGCGTTGGCGCTCGATCTCAAGTCGGCTGCCAGTTGTTGTTCATTTCGCCCCTGTGGACGCAGATTAGGACGAAGACTAGGATGGGCGGAAGATGGAATTTCACTGAACGGACTATTATTTTCAGTTTTATTCATTCAGCAGAATTACTATCGAGATTACGTGTTATGGATTCCACTGAGCGGAATGTAAACGCTAAGGAAGTCGGCGCGGGCAGCGTCTCGCGTCTGTTTGCGTTATTGCGCACGTTGGGCGAAGTGCCCGAAGGCGGCGAACGCGTAACCCAGCTCGCGCAGCAAGTCGGTCTGTCGCAACCCACTACGCACCGCCTGCTGCGCAGCCTGATGGACGAAGGCATGGTTGAGCAGGATGCGCGCAGCAAGCGCTACCGCCTGAGCCTGGAGTTCTTCGCCCTGGCGGCCAACGCCGGCAAGACCGGCAACCTGCGCGCCCTGGTGCGCCCGAGCATGT
The DNA here is from genome assembly GCF_965653655.1 of Pseudomonas onubensis. Classification (NCBI taxonomy): domain Bacteria; kingdom Pseudomonadati; phylum Pseudomonadota; class Gammaproteobacteria; order Pseudomonadales; family Pseudomonadaceae; genus Pseudomonas; species Pseudomonas onubensis. The sequence continues at coordinate 43,073 of NZ_CBFHAZ010000049.1, forward strand.
TGCGCCTGAGTGCGTCATTGGGGGATTCGCTGTTTCTGCTGGCGCGCAGCGGCTTTGATGCGATCTGCCTGGACCGCAGCGAAGGGCCGTATCCGATTCGCACCTTCACGGGCGATATTGGCGGGCGTGTGGCGCTCGGCGTGGGGCAGGGCAGCCTGGCGATTCTGGCGTTCTTGCCGGAGGAGGAGCGTGAGACGGTGATTCGCTACAACCTGCCGCGCCTCAAGGATTTTCACCTGTATGACGAAGTGCTGTTGCGCTCCGAGGTCGAGAATGTACGGCGCCTGGGTTATGCCGCGCGTAATACCGGCGTGCTCGAAGGCATGGCCGGATTGGCGGTGCCGATCCTGAATCGGGATGGACACGCGGTGGCGGCCCTGAGTGTGGCGACCATCAGCGACCGCCTGGGGCCGAGCCGGTTGCCGATGGTGGTGGAGTTGCTCAAGCGCGAAGCGGCGGCGATCGGGCCACGGATTAATCCGTTTGATCCGACGTTGCGGCGGCCGTCGCAGACCTTTGGTGGCTAGCTGATCTCAACCCAATGAAAAGCAGCTCTTCAGTGCATGCAAATCCACAGTCGACCTCATATTCAAAACTGTATGAGGTCAACTGTGGGAGCGGGCTTGCTCGCGAATGCGGTGGGTCAGTGACAGATGAATTAACTGACACACCG